>CAMDOL010000103.1 GCA_945903615.1 Rickettsia typhi
TCAATTTATTTTTGCCACAAAACTGGGCTGGATTATGTCTCTTGCTCCCCTTATCGCGTGCCAATTGCAAGACTTGCGGCGGCTAGAGTGGCGTTGAGTTAGAAAATTTTTTGTTGTTAATTACCGTCGGTTTTAACCGACGGATAGAAGAGCTAACTCAAAAAGGGCTTTAGCCCAATACTTCTGATTTAGTATTGGGCTAAAGCCCAGTTTTTTTTAATCACTTAACCGTCGGTTAAAACCGACGGTAATTAAAGGGCACCTCTAAAGACAGCAAATAAGTTTCTTTTAATTAATTAGCTAACAGTTTCTGCGGATTTATTACTGCCCGGTGAACTTTTTTTTAATTAATTCTCTAACAGTTTCTACGGATTTATTACTGCCCAGTTAACTTTTCCTGCTTTTAATTTACCGTCGGTTTTAACCGACGGATAGGAGAGTTAACTAAAAAAGGGCTTTAGCCCAATAATTCTGATTTAGTATTGGGTCAGAGGTGCTAATAAAGTGCGATAATTGTAATAAATTCGGTTGCAACCCCAAATATTTGGTGCAGGCTTAAATTTTTTAACAATATTCAAAACAATTAAAAAAATTTATGAAAAAACTTCTAATTCTCATTATCGCATCCGCCTTACTCTCTTCTTGCGCTTCTTATAATCCAGAAACTCTCAATCTCAATTTATCAATCGCCCAAAAATATTCTGATTTTGGTGGCAACGAATCAATAGAGCTAAACATTATTGATGGCAGAAAAGACAAGGATTTGCTTGGCAATAAAAGACTTGGTGACGATTTGGTTATAATTAAATCCAGACAGAATTTGGTCGATTTGGTGCAAAATAAAGTTTCTCGCGATTTAGAGCAAAATGGCTTTTTGATCGCTTCGCAAAATTCAGGTTTGGCGGATAAAAATTTAGAAGTAAAAATTTTAACTTTTAATTATAACGCTTATCGCGAGCCAGTGGTAGGAACTTCTAAAGTTGAGGTGCTACTCAAAATCACTGCTAAAAATAAAGTTGGTGGCACAAGCTATTCAACCACACAAAGTTTTTCTCTAGATAAAAATCATTTTATTATGCCGTTAATTTCAACTGATGAAAAAACCATCAACACCTCCTTGCAAGAGGCTTTAGATGGTATTTTTGCTAATCAAAAATTGTTAGAATTTTTGAAGAATTAATTTTTACTAACTTTAAACAAAACTATTTATGGCTATCTCAATGTATCAATCTTCTATTCCAGTTTTTATTCACAATTTGACTAATCTTTCCGCTATTTTACAAAAGACTGCTGACCATGCTGAGGTCAAAAAAATTGAACCGTCAGTTTTTATCAATGCTCGCCTATTTCCCGATATGTTGCCATTAATTCGTCAAGTGCAGATTGCTTCTGATGCTTGCAAAGCAAGCGCGGCAAGACTGGCAGAAATTGAAATTCCAAGTTTTGAAGATAATGAAATTAATTTTGCTGATTTGCAGGAACGCATTTCTAAGACAATTAAATTTTTACAAACCATCAAACCAGAGCAAATTGACGGCAAAGAAGAATTGCAGATTAGCTATTTTCAACATGGTAAGGATAGAAATTTTGTTGGACTGCCTTATTTGCTAAATTGGGCGTTGCCAAATTTATTTTTTCATATCACTACTGCTTATGCAATATTGAGGCATAGCGGCGTAGAGATTGGTAAAAAAGATTATTTGGGGAATGTTTAAATCTCTAACTCAAAATATTATCAGCGGGATTGGAATTTTTTTATCTTCTCAACCAATCCCGCTTTCGCTAAAACTTATCAACTCGATATCGCTCGTAAGGAAATCAATCTTACTGGTAAATCTGTTCAAAAAATCACTGTAAACGGCACAATTCCCGCCCCAACCCTGCGCTTTGAAGAGGGTGAAGATGTTATCATTAATGGATTTGCTTATAACTCAAAAATTAATTACCGAGCCTTATTTTGAGTTTAATGTTTCTAGCACCAAACTAGCAGAACAAAAAGTTGGAAGAGGTTTAACTCAAGGTAATATTGGCTTAGAAACCAGATATGAAATCACCAAAAAATTTGCTCCTTACATTAATTTTAATTATATCAAAAAATTTGGCGCAACTGCGGCTTTGGCAGTCAAAAATAATCAAAGTGCTAATAATTTTATTGCAAGTCTAGGGCTTCGTTTGCGGTTTTAGCTAAAAATTATATTGCTTTGCAGAGCACTTAATTTTATCATCTTGTTCTTATCTTGCACCACATCCCATCTTTAATTGAACTTTTAGCCAAAATATTTTTTGAGGATAAAATTTAAAAGCAAAACCCTTATTTACATAAATATACGGGGTTTTTCTTTTAAATTTTATCCTCAAAAAATATTTTGGCTAAAATTTTAATTAAAGATGGAATTTGCAACAGTCCCATTAAAAAACGCTCCCTTACAAAAACCTTGCCGATGACCAAGAAAAATCAAAAAACAAAATTTATTTTTATTACTGGTGGAGTTGTCTCCTCGCTGGGAAAAGGCTTGGCTTCTGCCTCGCTGGCTGCTTTGCTGCAAGCGCGTGGCTATAAAGTTCGCCTCAGAAAACTTGATCCATATTTAAATGTTGATCCAGGAACCATGAGCCCAACTCAGCATGGTGAAGTATTTGTCACGGAAGATGGAGCAGAAACAGATTTAGATTTGGGGCATTATGAAAGATTTACAGGAGTCGATGCAAAAAGGTCAGACAGCATTTCAGCAGGACAAATTTATCAAAAATTAATTAACAAAGAACGCAAAGGTGATTATCTTGGCGGCACAGTACAAGTGATTCCTCATGTTACTGATCTCATCAAAGAATTTATTTTAAATGATCTGAAGGGGATCGATTTTGCACTTTGTGAAATTGGTGGAACAGTGGGCGATATTGAAGCTCTGCCATTCTTTGAAGCGATTCGTCAATTGGGTTTTGAGATGGCTTTTGAAAGATGTGCCTTTTTGCATTTGACATATCTGCCTTATATTGCCTCAGCTGGGGAGCTAAAAAGCAAACCAACTCAACATTCCGTCAAAGAGCTGCGTTCAATTGGAATTCAGCCAAGCATTTTGTTATGTCGGGCGGAGAGCGAAATTCCATTAGCACAGATTGAAAAAATTGCCAAGATGTGCTCAGTGCCGCAGGAATATGTGATCTCAGCTCCTAACGCCAAAAGCATTTATGAAGTGCCGATGATTTATCATCAGAAAGGCTTGGATACACAGCTTTTGAAATTCTTTAAATTGCCTTACAAAACCTCTCCCGATCTAACTCCGTGGAAAAATATTGTTAACTCCATCAATAACATTAAAGGTGAAGTTAATATTGCCATTGTTGGTAAATATGTTGATTACAAAGATTCTTATAAATCACTTTTAGAAGCCATTGACCACGCAGCAATTGCGGCTGGTCATCTTGTGAATATCAAATGGATTAATGCCCGCAGCGTTAGCACAAACATCGCCAAAGATTTGCAAGATGTTGATGCGATTTTAGTTCCGGGAGGTTTTGGTGAAGATGGTACCGAAGGAAAAATTGCTATGATAAACTATGCACGCATCAATAAAATCCCTTATTTTGGCATTTGTTTTGGTATGCAAATGGCAGTGATTGAATATGCGCGTAATGTTTTGAAAATCAAAGACGCAACTTCCAGCGAGATTGCCTCAAAAGCCAAAAATAAAGGCTCAATGCTGGTTTGCTTAATGGAGGAATGGCAAAGTCAGGATGGAAAAAATATTAATAAAAAAAGCTCTAATTTAGGCGGAACAATGCGCCTTGGTGCTTATCCTTGTGAGATCAAAAAAGGCAGTTTGGCAAATAAAATTTATGGAGCTTTATCAATCGCCGAGCGCCATCGTCATCGTTATGAAGTTAACATCAACTATAAAAAACAATTGGAAGACGCAGGCTTGATATTCTCTGGAATGTCACCGGATGGACAACTAACTGAAATTATTGAAATCAAAGATCATCCATTTTTTGTTGGAGTGCAATTTCATCCCGAGCTTAAATCTAGACCTTTCGCACCACATCCAATTTTTGTAAATTTCGTTAAAGCGGCAATTAAAAATAAAAAATAAGATGAGAAATAAGATGGGAGCAAAAATTTATTTTTTGATTATTTTATCGTTATTTTCCTCTTGCGGTTTTCATGCTATTTATAGATCAGACAATAAAATTTCTGATAAAAGCCAAGGTTATAATGAAGAGTTGGCATCAATTAATGTTGAGGTAACTAGAAAAAAACTAAATCAAGATCTAAAAAATAATTTAGAACAAGTTCTCAACCCAGACGGCATTAAAGTTGATGCAAAATATTCGATTAATATCTCACTAGATAAAAACACAGTATCAACCTTCACAACTTATACCGGTTCTTCTGGGCGTAATAAAGTTATTTTGACAGCAAATTATCAATTGAAAGATTTAAAATCTGGAGAGGTTATTGCGACCGGAACCGCAACTGCTAAAGATGATTTTAATGTTGAGCAGATTAATAGATTTGCCAACTATATAGCCGAAGATAATATTGCATCAAATTTAACCTTGATCATTGCTCAAAATATCCGCAATTTATTAATCAACGATATTGTCAATAATTATAAAGTTAGAGATATTCCAAAAAGAAATGCCCAAAACGCTAATTTTGGAACTGTAAAAGAAGAGTAAATTAGCCTTAAATATGTTTTTGCCAACCATCATTTTATCTTTTA
>CAMDOL010000104.1 GCA_945903615.1 Rickettsia typhi
TCATTTTTTTAATGGCTTTTTCAAGCCCAAGAAAGACAGATTCTGCGATGAGAAAATGCCCGATGTTGAGTTCAATAATTTGGGGAATTTTAGCAATTTTTTTGGCGGTTTTAAAATCTAAGCCGTGACCAGCGTGGCATTCAAGCCCAAGTCCATCGGCATATTTTGCCGCTTGGCTGATAATTTCAAATTCTGCTTTTTGTGCTTTGCCTTGCAGGTGGCAGAATTTTCCAGTGTGAATTTCAATGATATTGGCACCAATTTTTTTGGCGGCAGAAATTTGTTCTAAATTGGCATCAACAAAAAGGGAGATTCTGATTTTTTGCTGACTCGCCTCTTTTATTTTGTTGATAATTTTTGCCAGTTTTTCTTGATGAAAAACAACATCCAGCCCGCCTTCGGTGGTTAATTCTTCTCTCTTTTCGGGCACAAGGCAAATTGCATTTGGCATAATTTGCAGGGCAATTGCAACCATTTCGTCAGTTGCTGCCATTTCAAAATTAAGTGGCAAATCAACTTCATTTTTAAGGCGGAGAATATCTTCATCGCGAATGTGGCGGCGGTCTTCTCGCAAATGCGCGGTGATGCCTTCAGCACCAGCTTTTTTAGCAAGTTTTGCTGCCGCAACTGGGCAAGGAAAAATGCCACCACGAGCATTACGCAAAGTTGCGACATGATCAATGTTGACACCTAAGCGAATTTTTTTGTGACGGATTTTGTCGGATTTTAAAATTTTATTCTCCAAGTGCCACTCCTGCTCTTCTTGGATCGGCACCGCCTTCCAAACCTTCTGGTTTTATGACAATCGCGTGAATACCGCTGACTAAATCAGCAATTTTCACTTTGTGGTTCATTTTT
Organism: Rickettsia typhi; assembly: GCA_945903615.1. Lineage (GTDB taxonomy): Bacteria > Pseudomonadota > Alphaproteobacteria > Rickettsiales > UBA1997 > JAJTCH01. The sequence goes on from CAMDOL010000104.1 coordinate 859, forward strand.
TCTAAATCGGATTGCAATTTTTCTAAATCAGTTCTTTTTTCTAATTCAATCATATCGTTTAAAACTACAAAATTAGGCAATGAAATTGCTTTTTGAATATTCAAATTCCAATCTAAGTAAGCGATAATTGTCTTTAAAACGAACTGGATAATTCTTGGCCCACCGGGGGATCCAACCACCATAATCAAATTGTTATTTTCATCAAAAACAAAAGTTGGGCTCATTGAGCTTCTTGGTTGTTTTCCTGGTTCTAGGCGATTTGCAACTGGTTTGCCGTCAATTTCTGGAACAAAAGAAAAATCAGTTAATTGATTATTTAAGACAAAACCATCCACATTTAAAACTGAACCAAAATAGTATTCAATTGAGCTAGTCATTGCTATGGCGTTACCTTCAGAATCAATCACGGAAAGATGAGTTGTTGAGGGAAGTTCGACTGCTTTTTTATCAATTGTATAGCCAGTTTTTACATCAATAAATTCTCCAGCTTTTACTTCAGGCATTGACTCTTTTGGGTTAATTAATGCAGCGCGTCCTCTTAAATATTCTTTATCTAGCATTTTAGCAATTGGCACATCGGCAACATCGGCAACATATTTATTGCGATCAGCATAGCCCAATCTGGTAGCTTCGGTGATTAGGTGAATTGCTTCTAAAGATGAGGGTTTATATTTGGATAAATCAAAATTTTCTAAGATTCCTAAAATTTGTAGCAAAGCAACACCACCGGAGCTTGGGAGAGGCATTGAGCAAACTTTATACTTAACGCGATAAGTTCCACAAATTAATTCTCCTTCTTTTACTTGGTAATTTTTTAGATCTTCCAAAGCCAAATAACCTGGATTTGTTGGAGAATTTTTAACTGCCGCAACCATATCTTCAGCAATTTTTCCACTATAAAAAGATTCAATGCCATTTTTTGAAATTGTTGTAAAAGTCTCTGCTAATGCGGGATTGGTGATGATTGAGCCCACTTCTTTTAGAGTGCCATCTTCGTTTAAATAAAGCGAGGCAAAACCTTTAAAATCTTTTAAATAAGCAATATTTTTAGCGATCACTTGGATTCTTTCATCCATTGGAAAACCATTTTTAGCAATCATAATTGCTGGCTCAAAAAGCTCTTCCCAACTTAATTTTCCGTATTTGTTATGAACTTCTTTTAAGACTTTTAACAACCCCGGAGTGCCAACTGAAAGGCCGCCTTTAACTACATCATTAAATGCTCTTGGCTTGCCTTGGGAATCTAAGAACATTTTGTTGTTAGAGTCTTTTGGTGCGGTTTCTCGACCGTTAAAATAGTGAGCAGTTTTAGTTTTGTTATCATAATAAAGCACAAACGCACCGCCACCAATGCCTGAGGATTGTGGCTCGACCACATTCAAAACCATTTGTGCGGCAATTGCGGCATCGATAGCATTTCCGCCCTTTTTCAAAATTTCTTTACCGACTTGACTAGCCATTTCACTAGAGGTGGATATTAAATATTTTTTAGCCTCAACGGTTTTAAGATCGCGAAAATAGGAAAACGGCTCACCAGACCATAAATCATTGGCATGGGTAATTGATGTGATTTTTATTTTTTGAAAATCAATAAGGCGGTAGGAAACAGCGCCAATCATGGCGATAATAACAAGAGCCAACGATAAAATTTTAGTATTATTTTTAGTCATTGTGAGATTAGTTAGAAATAAAAAATAGGGAGAAGTTCAAGCTTTCTAAAAACCAGAATCATCACTACCCAGATTTATTTTTCCAATCAATTTTATTGAGGATTGTGAAGTAAAAACTAATTTGCGCTAATCAAAATGGTGTTTTGTGATAAAATTTATTATGGGGCTGTTGCAATTTTTAATTTCTATAACCCAATAATTTTAGGGCACCTTGAAAAAATTAGAATTTTTTGTGGAATTTGCAGGAAGGGTAATTTTTTAAAACTTTAGCCTGCCTAGATGCGGGTGAGTTTTAAGGAACCTCTGAACAACTAAAACAATGTTTTAGAAAAATTGATCTTTCTGGTCTTTTTTGGCAGAAATTCCATTATTTTTGGTAAAATATGGAAATATTCCACCAAAAAGTAATGAAATTTCTACTCAAAAAATCCTCAGAAATATCAATTTTTAGTTGTTCAGAGGTTCCTTAAAAAATTTCTCTGACGCCACAAATCTTTGATTTGCAACTACTTCAGCTAAAAAATAAATTTTTAGAGGTGCCCTTTATTACCAATCTGGTCATTGCCAAATTGGCAATGACCATTGGAATGATTGATAAAATTCCGATATTAAAATTGAAAGCTAAAAGCGCCAAATGCCAATTAGACCAGAACATTAAGGCGATTGGGGGGTTTATTGCGATAATAACTGCGATCAACATTACAACTTTTTTTCTCAAACCCATTTTTTTAATCAACGGTAAATGACGAAGGTTGGAGCTAAAAAAGTTTTTGTGCATAATGCTTGAAAGCAGGAAAATCATAGCGCCAGAGAATGCATAGCTGGCAATATAAATTAGACTAACAAAAAAAGCTCGGTCGGTAAAAAATCCAATTGCGATTAAAACTAATCCTAAATTTATTAAAGAGAAATAAGCTGCAATAACCCGCAGATGGCTAGTTCTGGACATTTTATAACTGCCATAAAAAACCAAACCAAATCCTGTCCCAATTAATAAATTAAAAAATATTTCGCTGGGATGAAATAAAAATAATGCCATTTTTAGCAGCAAATAAAAACCCACTAAACCACTAATTATAAAAGCAAAACTTACTAAAAAATTTGCTAACAAATCTTGGCTTTTGAGAATTCTAAAATAAATTTGCAGTGGAAAAAATTTTAATAGAACCGCAATTGCAACGAGCCAAAATATTAAATCAGAATTTTCAATGATGGTTAAATGAGCAATCTCATCAATTTTTAATTGCCCAGAAAAAACATAAATCAAAACTAAAGCGAGCAGCAGCATAATTGATGCCAAAGCTGATTGACAAAAATATTTAAAGGCTAATTTTGAAATTGAAATGTCGTTCGACATTGCCATTATTGCACAGAAAGTTAGGCAATAAATTTCAATAAAAATGAAAAGGTTAAAAATATTATTAGTCGCAAAAATTCCTACCAATCCAAATAAATTGAGCAAGCTCGTCGTATAAAACAATTGGCGATTATCATCGCCCAAAACCTCTGCCACATCTTGATTATAAAAAAATGCCAGCGCCAATCTTGTTGCTAAAGATGACGCAATAAAAAATAACGCCAGAAAATCCAAATAATATTCAGTTGGGATTGATAAAATTCCAAGTCCAGAATCATTTTTAATAGCAACATTTGAACCAGCAAAATCAAGGCTTAAATTTGCTACTAAAAATAGCATTGTCAAAATTGTTCCAGCAAAAATCCAAAAATCAGTTTTTTTAAAATTTATTAAAAAGCAAAAAACTGAAGCGATGACGGGAAGGAACAATAAAAGATATGACGCAATATAGGATGACATTTTGTGATTGGTTTTAAGTTGAGATATAGGATGACATTTTGTGATTGGTTTTAAGTTGAGATAGGGCTAAAGCCCTTTTATTATACCTTTTGATCCGTTGGTTAAAGCCAACGGTAATTAATGCCATTTCCAATCTTAAATTCATTATTTAAGTAAAGTATTTTTGAGGAAAAATTGCGACGAAGAATGCAAGATTTAGTAGGCTCTACCTCTAAATTCTTCAAGCAAATTTTTACCAAAAAGATAAAGAATTACGGATTGTTTGACTAATGGGTTGATAATATAGTAAGCATCAACCCATTAATAAAACAACCCGAAGAATTATGTGTAGTTTGGCTTTTGCAATTTTTAAAATGAAAATTGGTATAATT
>CAMDOL010000105.1 GCA_945903615.1 Rickettsia typhi
TTGCCTTATTTGCTTCATCACCTTTTATCCACCCCCTTCAAAGTCAATAACCCTAGAAGACTCCATCAATTCCGCTATCCAAAACAGCACTGAAATTGATTTAGAATCTAAAAAAGCCGAATTGACCGGATTATCCGATGCTACTTCAGCCTTTATGCCCAATGCCAACCTTAGCTTTAGAGACGGCACCAGAAAAACCTCAATTGATAATGACCCAGCCATTAAAAAAGATGATAAATCAAGAACCTTAGGCATTAATCAACCAATCTTTGATGGCTTTAGCATTGTGGCTCAAGTTGCGCAGTCAAATTATCAAACTAAATCTGCCAATCATAATTTGAAGTTCAGAAAAAATGAAATCGCCCTCCAAGTTTCGGAAAGCTATTTGAATATTTTAAAATATAAAAAAATCACTGAAATTGAAGAGAAGCTAAAAGAAGATTACAAAAAACTAGTAAGCTTTGCTTCCAAAAAACTTTCTCTAAAAGATATTTCCTATATTGAATTTGCTGATTTGTTCTCATTCTTCGTGTTATCCCCGACTTGACCCTGGATCCAGAAAGATCTATAAATGTTAAGTCCCGTCTTCTTATGGCTTGGATTTACAAGAAAAATATCAGGATTTAGATTGGACAATTTACAACTTATAAACCTTATCTTTTATCGATAATGATGATATATAAAAACTTTTCATCATATTCATAAATAATACGGTAGTCTCTGACCCTCACTCTCAATTCAGATCGGTTAGTTAATTTTTTACAATTAGTTGGGTTGGGATTGCAGCTTAATTCTTCTATTTTTTTATGAATTAATCTAATGATTTGAGGTTCTTTTTTGATTAATTTATCAATGGTTTTTTCCGATTGTTTAGAAAAATTTACAGTAAGCATCAAGCATTTTTCATTTTACTTAATAATGCTTTAGATTTTGCTGCTCCAATAAATCCCTCTTTTTTGGCTTTATCAGACAACTTTCCCAAACGCTCATCTGCTAATTTTTCATCAATTGCCATTCTTGTTTCTAAAGCTTGGATAACATAATCCCTGAGTTTAATACCCAAAAGCGCAGCATGAGATTTAATTTCATTTTTGAAACTTTCCGGAACATCAACAGTCATTCTAGATATACCCATAGTTAATGTTGATTAAGGTTAAATAAATAATGTTTTAAGGTTAACTGTAAATGTGGGTAAATCAATAATTTATTCTCTATGATTTTTTTAAATCCTCCATCGCTAAAACCGCCACATTTTTTTGTGCTTCTTTTTTGGAAGAACCTTGAGCCTGATATTCTTTATCGTCGAAAGCAACAATAGCAGTGAATAAAGGCTGGTGGCTGTTGCCTCCGGTTTTTTCGATGTTGTAGGTTGGAAGTTTTTTGGATTTAGATTGAACAATTTCTTGCAGAGACGAAACCGGATCTTTGGGGGTTTCTAAACTTTGATCAATAATATTTTGCCAATTTTGAATAATAAATTTTTGGCAATTTTCTAAACCTGAATCTAAATAAATTGCACCAATCAAAGCTTCGCAGGCATTTTCTAAATTATGTTTATTAGTTTTTCCACCAATAACTTTCTCTCCTTCGGAAAATTGCATCACTTCACCAATTTCAATCCGCTGCGCAATTTGCCACAAAACTTCCCCAGAAACTAAATAGGCTTGACGCTTAGAAAGCTCACCTTCTTGAGCATTGGGATATTTTTTCATTAAAATTTCTGCGATCACCAACGCCAAAACTGCATCACCTAAAAATTCTAATCTTTGATAATTTTTAGTTTTATTTTTTTTTGAAAAACTCGGATGGGTTAAGGCTTCTTCTAATAAACTTTGATTTTGAAACTGATAGGAAATTTTTTTTAGAAACATTTTTAATTCGCTCATTTTTTAAACTCCAATCACAAAAACCCCAAGCTCATCAGCCAGCCTTACAACTTCTTTCTGATTGATGATCAAGCAAAAATCAGCTTGCACCGCAACCCCTGAAAAGCCAGATTTGGCAAGGTTTTTGATCGTATCAACACCAAGCGCAGGTAAATCAATTTTAGTGCTTTGATTATGTTTTTTCATCTTCACCAAAACTGGTTTGCTGCCTTGTTTGAATTGCAAATCAGCACATCTTTTTATCAGAGCGTCAGTTCCTTCAATTGCCTCCACGCCAATAATTTGTTTTTGTTGCACAACCACAGCTTGCCCAATATCCAAATCCGACATCACGCGCAGGGCATTTTGTCCAATTTCAATATCTTTTTGCATTGCTGAATCTGACTTGACATTGCCCATAAAGCCTTTTTGAGCTAATAAATCATCAATGATTTTATCTGCACCAATAACTTTAAAACCTTCTTGCTCAAAAAAATTAATGATGGTGGAGAGCAAATTGTCGTCACCAAAAAATTTATTTCCTAAAATTTTTGTAAGCAAAACCGCACCTTTGCCATCGGCTTTTATCCCTGACATTGAAGGCTTGGTAACGCCGCCAGCAAAAACCAATTCTTTGATTTGATTGGTTTTTAAAATATTTAAAATTCGAGAAATTTCACTAAAGCCAGCAATATGATGATCATATTCCAAAAAATCAACATTGCTTGGTTCGCCGTTAATTAAAATTACTATGAATTCTCTGCCCTGTTCTTGGCATTTTTTGATAATCATTTTTGGCAAATCACCTTTGCCAGCCACGATTGCTAATTTGGGATTCATAAAATTTGTTATTCTCGATTAGTAAGACAGATCTTGCAAAAAACAAAAACGCTGTGTCGCTTTTCTTCGCCTGCGGCTTGAAGACGACTAGCGCCCGAGAAAAATTACAAATTTTTCTCATAAAACCTAAAAACAGCCATTTAGGGCTGTTTTTTTAACGGTTTTATCCTGCATGATTCAAACTAGCGCCACCATCGATGAATAAAATATGCCCAGTGACAAAATCATTTTCTAATAAATATTTTACACCATTAACAATATCAATCTCGCTAGCTTTTTTGTGAAGTGGAATTTTAGCTAAAAGTTTTTTGGTTTCCCCGTCTGGGTTTTTTTCGTCAATACTATTTAAAATAAACCCTGGTGCAATGCCGTTAACTCTGATTTGCGGCGCTAGTTGCAATGCCAACATTTTAGTGAATTCAGCAAGAGATTTTTTACTTAAAAGATAATCAAAATATTTAGTTTCATATCTAGCAATATTTTTATCAATCATATTGATGATATTGCCAAAAAGTTGATTTTGCTGGCAATGATCTGCCAAAGCTTTGCTAAAAATTGCTGGGATTTTTAAGTGAATAGTGAAATATTTTTCCATTGTTTCAATATCACTTTGCAAAAAATTTGATTGATAAAATATTGAAGCGTTGTTGATAAGCAGATTCCAATCTTTGATTTTTTTAAGTTCTTGCAACAAATGATCAACTTGCTTTTTATCCAGCAAATCCGCCTTTATTAAAGTGCAAGCAACTCCAAATTTTTGAATTTGTTTTTGCAAATCCTGTGCTTCAATTTTAGAATTATTATAATGAATCACCAAATCATAACCACTTCTCGCTAAATGCAGCGCGATTTCTTTGCCAATTCTTTTGGCTCCACCAGTAATTAGAGCTGTTCCTAGATTTTTTTTCATTAAAAGTAAGTTAATTCTCTGGTTTTTCCCCAGAAGATTTTGTGAACAAAAAAAGTATAAATCAAAATTGCCGGCAACACAATTAATGTGCCAATCAAAATAACTTTTAAAGCTTGCGGCGCGCTGGCTGCTTGCCAAATTGTCATTTGACCGGGAATTATGAAAGGGTAAAAACTATAAGCAATACCGATAAAACCCAAGAGAAAAATTATCATCGCAATCACAAATGGTAACCAACATTTGGCATCATTTTTTCTAGGTAAAGTGTTAAGAAAATAATGCAAAAATAAAATCAAAGAACCTGCCACAAGTGGGATTGGTAACAGCCAAAAAAAGTTTGGAATGCTGAACCATTTTTCAGCAATTCTTGGGCTGGCAAGTGGTGTAGCGATTGAAATGAGAGCCATTCCTAAAGTTGTCCACCACAAGAGAATTTTTGTTAATTTGATAGATCTTTTTTGCAGTTCACCTTCCGTTTTTAAAATCAACCAAACGCTGCCAATAAAGCAATAGGAAGCCGCCAAACAAATTCCAACTAAAATACTAAAACCAATTGTGATTAAATTTTTTTCAAAACCAACAATGTATAAACCCAACATATAACCTTGTGTCAGTGCGGTTAAGAGCGATCCAAAAGTGAAAGAAAAATCCCAAAGATTTTTGTGATGATCTTTGGCTTTGGCACGAAAATCAAAAGCTACACCCCGCAAAATTAAGCCTAAAAGCATCAAAGCCGTTGGCAAATAAAGCTGATTCAAAACCACGCCATGAGCGGACGGAAAAGCCACCAGAAGCAATCCAACCGCCAAAACCAACCAAGTTTCATTAGCGTCCCAAAACGGGCCAATGGTTGAAATCATCACATCTTTTTCTTTTTGACCAGCTCTAAAAATCAACATTCCCACACCCAAATCATAACCATCCAAAATCACATAAATCAAAATCGCCAAGCCCATCAAAGCGGCGAAGATGATTGGCATTATTTCGGGGGAGAAAATTATTTGCATAAAATTATAGTTTAGGAACCTCTGAACAACTAAAAATTGATATTTCTGAGGATTTTTTGAGTAGAAATTTCATTACTTTT
>CAMDOL010000106.1 GCA_945903615.1 Rickettsia typhi
TCGATTGAAACCCTGATTATTAAATCTTTGCTAGGCTTTGGCGCGTCTTTCACTAAAACTTTGTAGAGAAAGAGCGGCTTTTAGAAACTATCAAGGGATTAGTGTTTTGATATGTGAATTGGCAATTTGTTGAGCCACTAGTTCCAAAAAAGCCAAGGAACTTACCAAAACAATATAAAAAAATTCTGGTTAGCTTTAGCAATTATTAGAGGGATGAAGCAATTTTTAAATCTGGAAAGTGATCTGGGAATTTTTGGTTTAGTAGGCTTGCAACATTCTTAGGGCTTACGCAAAACCTACCTTTTACTGCCAAATTTATCGTTATTTAATTTTTTTGGCGACGCAGCATTTAGACATGCAAAGGCGAGCCAAAAAATTAAATAACGATAAATTTGTTTGTAAAAGCAATTTTGCGTAAGTCCTAATTCTAATAAACAAAATTGTAGCAAAACTTTTATCTATCAACTTCTCCAAATACAATATCTTGGGTAGAAATTACGGTTACAACATCTGCCAAAAAATGCCCTTTGACCATAAAATCTAAAGCTTGAAGATGCGCAAATCCGGGCGCTCTTAAGCGGCAACGATATGGTTTGTTGCTGCCATCGGCAATGATATAAACACCAAATTCACCTTTTGGTGCTTCAACGCAGCCATAAAATTCTCCAGCTGGAACATGATAACCTTCGGTATAAAGTTTGAAATGATGGATCATTGCTTCCATTGAACTTTTCATATCAGCGCGTTTTGGTGGGCAGATTTTGTGATCCGCTGTTGAAACTGGCCCTTCGGGAATTCTGGCTAAACATTGTTTGATGATGCGAATTGATTGGCGCATTTCTTCAACACGAATTAAATAGCGATCATATGAATCACCATTTTTGCCAACTGGAATATCAAATTCCATTTGGTCATAAACTTCATAAGGTTGTGATTTTCTTAAATCCCATGCAATGCCCGAGCCACGAATCATAGGGCCAGTAAATCCCCAATCCAAAGCTTCTTCAGGAGAAACAACGCCAATACCAACCATTCTTTGTTTAAAAATTCTATTGCCCGTTAAAAGGCTTTCCAAATCATCAACATATTTAATGTAGCCATCCGCAAAGGTTGCAATATCCTCTAATAAACCTTTGGGCAAATCTTGATGAACTCCGCCTGGGCGAATATAAGCGGCGTGCATTCTTGAGCCAGAAACGCGCTCATAAAAACCAATCATTTTTTCTCTTTCTTCAAAGAGCCATAATAAAGGAGTCATTGCCCCAACATCCAAAGCTTGGGTGGCGATTGCCATAATGTGATTGAGAATTCTGGTGATTTCAGAAAATAGAACTCGAATATATTGACCGCGAAGAGGAATTTGTACGCCCAGCAATTTTTCTACAGCCAGAGCGTAAGCATGTTCTTGGCACATTGGTGATACATAATCTAAGCGATCTAAATATGGAACGGCTTGCAAATAAGTTTTGTTTTCCATCAATTTTTCAGTGCCTCTGTGCAGCAATCCAATATGAGGATCTGCTCTTTCAATCACCTCGCCATCCATTTCTAAGACCAAGCGCAACACGCCGTGAGCGGCTGGATGTTGTGGGCCAAAATTGATGGTCATATTTTTTAAATCCACTTGTTTTTGCATTTTATTGGGTAGTTAAGTTGTTAGCGTTGTTGGCGGCCAAATTTATTTTTTCTTCCAGTAATAAATTTAAACTAGAAATTTGCTCTTCCTTAAGATTTTTGTCAATCCAAAATAGATCGCCATAGTAATAGCAGATTACCCCAAAAGGCAATGGCACTTTAAATTTGTCCCAAGTGTTTAGCTCAATAAATTTTGAATAGCCCAGTCCAATTGGTAAAATTGGAGCACCAGATAATTCAGCAATTTTTATCACCTCCCCATTAATTTTTCTGGTCGGCCCCTTTGGTCCATCTGGAGTAATGGCAATGCCGAGCTGATTTTTTAAAGCCCTAAATATTTCTTTCAAACCACGCATATCAATGCCGCGGCTAGATTTTCTACCCCCTTGGGAAGAGCCAGCAATGTTGATGACCCCAAATTTTTCCATCACCATACCCACAAATTGCCCATCGCCATGCTTGGAAGCTAGCGAGGCAATTTTGTGAGTTCGGTTAAATTTTTTAATTTGAAGAGCAATAAAGGGTGTCATCATTATTTGGTGATGCCAAGAGGTAATAATTACGGGCTGGCGGTTTTTAAGCCTTGCCATTGCCGGCTCTTGACCAACTAAGATTTTTCTACTGCTGTAATAAACTAAGGTAATGTAGGCGATAACTAAATAGCAGATAATCCCTTGCCCAATTTTAGTGTAAAAACACCCACGAATAATTCGCTTAAATCTAGTTTTAATATCGAACCAACCAATTTTCTTCATATTAAGAAATTTTCTGTCCAGTTGCTTGCCAATCTTTAACGAAGGTTTCTAGACCTTTTTCAGTAAGCGGATGAGAAGCTAATTGTTTTAAAATTTTACCTGGAATTGTCGCAACACCAGCGCCAATTTTTGCGGCGGTGGTAATGTGAATTGGATTGCGAATTGAAGCGACCAAAACTTCTGTTTTAAAGTCTGGATAGTTGCTGTAAATTTGGCAGATTTCTTCAATCAAAGCCATTCCGTCTTGTCCGATATCATCTAGCCTGCCCACAAAAGGAGAAACAAAAGTTGCACCAGCTTTGGCGGCAAGAATTGCTTGAGCAGCAGAGAAACAAAGAGTGACATTGGTTTGAATTTTTTTGTTAGAAAAATATTTACAAGCCTTCAGACCATCCATTGTAAGCGGCAATTTGATACAAACATTTTTTGCTAATTTAGCTAAAATTTCACCTTCACGCACCATTCCTTCATAATCAGTGGCAGCCACTTCAGCGCTGACTGGCCCTTCAACCACAGAGCAAATTTCTTTGATAACTTCTAAAAAATTTCTGCCTGATTTTGCAATTAAAGTTGGATTGGTTGTAACGCCATCAAGCAAGCCATAGCTAGCTAATTCTTTAATTTCAGCAATTTCGGCAGAGTCAATAAAAAACTTCATATTATGGGATGTTTAAATTAGAATGAAAAACGAGCCGCATTTTTAACCACAATTTCCCTTTAAATCAAGATAAATGAAGCGAGAAAATCAATCCTTATCGCTTACTAACATAAACTCGCCGCCCCTAAACACAGGAAATATGGGAGTCTCAAAAATATGTCAGATTTTGCTTCCGGTGCCTTTCAATTATGGCTTTAGCTATTTTGTGCCTGAAGGTTTGGATTTAAAAACGGGTGATGTGGTAAAAGTTTCATTTCGCAGTAAAGAAATTTTTGGTGTTGCGGTTGGTTTAAATCAAGAAAATGACATTGATGAAAAGAGAATTAAAACTATAATTGATGTTGATGAAAAAATAAAATTTAGCACGAATTTGCTTGAATTTATTGACTTTGTCGCGGCTTATAATTTGGCTCCTAAAGGCTTAGTTTTAAAATTAAGTTTGGCGATTTTGAATAGCTCACAAGAAGCAAAAAAGAAAAAACCAGCAGCGGAAAAATTAATTATAATTGAATTAAAATCGCTTAATGAAAACCAGCAGAAAGCCGCAGATTTGCTATTAAAAAAAGTTGCTGAGCAAAAATTTTCTACCATTTTATTGGACGGAATTACTGGCTCGGGAAAAACTGAAATTTATTTTCAGGCAATTGCGAAAACCATACAAAAATCAGAATATAACCAAGCTTTAATCCTTCTCCCTGAAATCGCTCTTACCTCACAACTTTGCAAAAGATTTAAACAACAATTTGGTTTTGAGCCAGATTTGTGGCATTCCAAAATTAGCCCAGCAAAAAAACGGGAATTATTTTTTAGAATTGCCAACGGCTCTTGCCGAGTTTTGATTGGAGCGCGTTCGGCGTTATTTTTGCCGTTTCAAAACTTAAAATTAATTGTTGTTGATGAAGAACATGATGCCAGCTTCAAGCAAGAAGATGTTGTCAATTATCACGGCCGCGATATGGCGGTTATGCGTGCCAAGATTGAAAATATTCCGATTATTTTATCTTCAGCAACGCCATCACTGGAGAGTTATCTGCATGCAAAAAATAATAAATATCAGCTGATTAAACTAGACCAGCGCTTTGGGCAAGAGGAGAAAACGGCAATTAGTTTGCTTGATATGCGAAAGGAAAAATTATCAAAAAATCAATTTATATCTGAACCGCTCAAAAAATTATTAGCAGAAAATTTAAAGAATAATCGCCAATCACTTTTATTTCTAAACCGCCGTGGTTATGCGCCGCTAACATTGTGCAACAAATGTGGAAAAAAAGTTTCCTGCAAAAATTGTAGTTCTTATTTAACTTTTCATCAAAAAACTAATCGCTTGGTTTGTCATCATTGCGGAACATCCAATCGAATGAATAATATTTGTAATAATTGTGGTGAGAAAGATTGTTTGGTGAATTGCGGCGTTGGGGTTGAAAAATTGCAGGAAGAAGTTTTGAAATATTTCTCCGAAGCAAGAATTGGTTTGATGACCAGCGATAATATTAAAAATAATGACGATGCAAAAAATTTAATTGAACAAATTCTAGAGCATAAGATCGATATAATTATTGGCACGCAAATGATCGCCAAAGGACACCAC
>CAMDOL010000107.1 GCA_945903615.1 Rickettsia typhi
CCACTATCAATCGAATAGTTTTGCTGTGACAAACGCACGAAATGCCTGATAACTTGTGGCTCATTCACTTGCGGCAAGCCAATCTCAACTCTGGGTTTTTGACCAGTTCTAATTTGAAATTGCGGAACTTCTGGCAAATCAACACCAATCGCACCAACGCGACTTTGTTTGATAAGAAGATCGGTTGAGTTATTTAAACCAACTTGTTTAGGGATAAAGTTTTTCATTTTATTTGTTAATTTTTTGTTGTGTTAATAGTAATTCGTGTAGAAATTCTGGGGCTAAATCTAAATCTTCTCCCCAAGCTATAGTATCGTTTTCAATTGTAAAATTTTTAAATTGTTCTTGGTTTTGAAGCCTTTTAAAAACTCCACAATTTTTATCAAAAACAAAATTTTTTAGGTCAACAGTACCTTTTAAACCATCATCAAAAAACACTTCGACCTGATAGTCTGTTAAATATTTTGTCTCAACTATGCTTAGCATTATTTCAGATTATTGTTGGAAATTAATTTTTCATAATATTGTTTTTTTTCTATATATTGAACAATACTGCGTCCTTGCTTTTCATAAATACCGATTATTAATTCATAATAAATTATTGCAGTGCTAGGAAATTCTCTAATTTCATTAATATGATGATAGCTGAGTTTTATTTGTTCAAAATCGGTTTCTACTGCATTAAATTTTTCTTGTAATGTTTCTAAAACTTCAATTGTTAAAGAACTATTTTTCGGTTGTTTTAATATTCTTGTTAATTCGTGAGCTAATAATTGATTTTTAGCTTTGAAGCCACCCATTTGGTCGCCGTTAATATTAAAAATTGTAGGGTTGATAAGTTTGTCCCCATTATGATGAAAAGTTTTAGAGTTATTTTGATTACCAATAAAGAACCTATTAAAAAAACTAAGATTCTCAATTTTAATCACACTTCCTAATTTTCTTATACAGTTTATCATATTTACAAACCTAAATCCCTTTTGATTGTCATCAATGAGACTTTCAAATCATCTTGCTGGCTTTTTGTTTCAATCCAATTTCTTTGATTTATAAAATAATTTTGTGCTTTAATTAGTATTTCATATCTGTGTTCTTCTTTGCCATCTATGCTTTTTAAAAAATCAATGATTTGTTGGTCAGATGGAGTATGATCCAAAAATAATCCATTATTAATTTTGTCTCTCATTTCTTGAGTTATTGCTGATGTTTGGTTCATTTGTTTATTTCTGATTTGTTGTTAACAATAATTCATAAAGAGACTCTGGAGCCAAGTCAGCACCGCTCTCCCAAGACAAAGTATCATTTTCAATTTTAAAGTTTTTGAAATAATTTATATCCTGTAACAGCTTAAAAACTCCACCACGATTTTTGATTTTTTTTTCAAGATCAATTTCGCCTTTTTTACCATTATCAAACACAATCCAAACTTTGTAATCTTTGATGTGCTTCACATTTATTACTGATTCAAACATATTATTATTCTAACGGTTCTATTTTATTTAAAGGTTGATCATTTGTAGCTAATTGCCAATCTTTTATCAACTCATCTTTATGTAAATCATACCAATCAAGCACTGCTCTTAAGGCTCTTTTGGGAAATTGACCACTTACTAATTCCAGTCTCAATCGCAACAGAAATTTTAAATTTCCCATATCTTGCGTGAAAATGTGGCGGATTATGTTCGTCATAATACATTGAAATTACAATTCCAAGAAAACGGCTGATTTCGGGCATAATTCGTGGTGAATTAGGGGTTAATATCGGTGGTGTTTATTTTAAAATTTTAGCAAAAATTAATTACTCCTAAAAAAATTTCTAATTAATAAAATCATTCAATTTTTTGACAACCTCTTGGTAATAAGGGTTATAGGTGATTCTAGAAAGATTGTTTTTGTAATTTTGAAGATTGTCGTTAGAAGTTTCTCCAAAATAAAATTCACCATCAGAATTTCTGCAAGCATTAAAAATATCTTGGGTTTTTTTGGTGTCATAATGTAGGCAGCCACGATTTATTTTAGCATTTTTCCCGAAATAGTAATTATCACCAGATGTTTGTATTGAAGTGTGGGATAAATCGAGAATTTTTTCAGCTAAATTAACTGGTTTTATAGTTGTGATATTTTTTATCTCAACTCCATTATTAGAAAAAATTATTCCTGAAGCGTTAGTAAAATCGTTATTGATCATCTCAATTGTAGCTGCGGATTTAACGGTTCCATCGACATCAGAAAAGAAAAATAAAGTTGGAATATTGACTTTATTACTTGTAATTAATTGATTATTGATCCTGATAACATTGTGTAAATTATTGATCCCATGGTAGGAAAAAGATTCATATTGATAGATATTTTCATCACTGTGTTTTTCTAAATAAGCTAGAAAATTCAAAGGTTGGGGGTTGCTGATGAAGTCGATTATTCTAAGTTGAATGGATTGTAATCTTGACAATCCAATATCAAAAGCTGGTGAGAAGAAGACTGCCTTAGAGATGGTTTTTTTATTATCACTTAAAATTTGATTTAAAATTAAAGCTGAGCCAGTTGAAAAACCGATAGCGGTGATGTTATCGGTTTTTTCATTTTTAAAATCTTCTAATGCAAAATTAACTGCATTTATCCAATCTTGATTTTTAACTTCCAAAGAACTGCCAGGAAACAAGCTATGACCTGGAATTAATAATGATTTGATAATTACACAATTTTTATTTTGGACAATATTTTTGGTGATATCTGATAAAGAAAATGGCGAATCGCTGAGCCCGTGAACCAATAAAATGCCAGATATTTTGTGGCAGGAGCTATCAACTTTTTTTATAGTTAAAGGTGTTAAATTATTGATTTCATCAGTAGCTAAATTTGGTCTGAAATGACGGATATATTCTTGATATTTAAGGGTATATTGATCAAGAGATTGGTAGTTTTGAAAATTGTATAAATCATTAGCAACCGAAGTTTTTCTAAGCCGTTCAGGTGTTTTGAATGATTGATAAACAACCAAACTCAAACACAAAAAAAGAAATGATAATATTAATTTTTTCATTTTGTTTGTTACTTAAGAGGTCGGTATTTATTTTAAAATTTCTGCTAATTCTTTAGCTAAAATATCCATATCATTTGTCGAAGTTAATTCAGTTGCTGCAACCAATAATTTATTGCCTTCTAAAGCCAAACCGCCGATAATATTTTTGGCTAATAATTTTTTATTAACTACAGATGCATCTTGATTTAACTCTATCGTAAATTCATTGAAGAAACTTTCGTTTAAAACTTTCACGCCCTTCACCAAAGATAATTTTTCAGCCAAATCACAAGCCTTTTTGTGGTTAATTAAAGCTAATTGTTTGAAGCCAATTTCACCCAAAAGCATTGAGTGAATTGTGAAGGCGGTGGCACACAAGCCTTGGTTAGAGCAAATATTAGAAGTAGCTTTTTCGCGTCTGATATGCTGTTCTCTGGCGTTTAGGGTTAGAACATATCCGGGTTCATTATTTTCGTCAGTGGTAAGACCGCAAATTCTGCCCGGCATTTGGCGAACATTAACTTTTTTGCAAGCAAAAAAACCTAAATGTGGACCGCCAAAATTCATACCGACGCCAATAGAAGATGCTTCGCCAACTACAATATCAGCCATTTTTGGAGCTTCTAACAAACCTAAGGCTAAAATTTCTGTGACTACAACGATCATTAAAGCACCAGCTGCGTCGCATTTTGTTCTGATACTTTCCAAGTCAGTAATATTGCCGTTAAAATCTGGATAGCTAACAATTACACAAGCGGTTTTTTCGTCTAAATTTTGGTTAATTTCTGCTTCTGCTAAATTAATATAAGTGTGGATAACATCTTGATAATCAGGGTTCAGAGGATTGCAGATAAAAATATTTTTGCGGTCTTTTTTAATTCTAAGTGTCATTAAAATTGCTTCTGCAAGTGAAGTGGCGCCGTCATACATAGAAGCGTTGGCAACTTCCATCCCGGTTAAAAGCGCAATCGTGCTTTGAAATTGAAAGATGGTTGCCAAAGTTCCTTGCGCAATTTCTGGCTGATAAGGTGTGTAGGCGGTAAGAAATTCTGAGCGTTGGATTATGTGATCAACTGCGGCTGGAATATGGTGGTTATAACAACCAGCGCCAAGAAAAAATGGTGCAGAATTCGCAGGGCGATTTTTCTTGCTCAAATTGGCTAATATATTCTCAACTTCAATTTCACCTTGATGATTGGGAAGTTCCTTGATTGGCTGTTTTAAAAGTGCATCAAGTGGCACAGCATCATATAATTCGTCAATAGATTTAACGCCAATTGCTTGAAGCATTTCATCGCGATCTTGTTTGGTAAGTGCTAAATAACGCATAGTTCTGGGAGAATTAAGGATTGATTTTGGATAAGAACGGGCTTAATTTAATGGTTCTTTGCTAAATATTCAACTGCTTTTATACAAGACAATGACACAATTCAACAAATCAAAACTTCCTTCCCGTTATGTTACTAACTCTCATGGCTGTGAGGGGCGAAAAACAATGCTCTATAATATCAAAACTGACCTATATCCAGAAGGATTGAGCGAGGATGATTTGCAAAAACCATTTGTTGGAGTGGTT
>CAMDOL010000108.1 GCA_945903615.1 Rickettsia typhi
TCACCAGTCAGACAGGTCTGGAGAAGCTGATCTTCATCGCAATAAAAAACATCAGCAAGAAATGGGTAATGCCAGTACAGAACTGGAGCTTGATTGTAGGGCAGCTGGACATATTTTTTGCAGGTAGGCTGAAATTGGATTTGGCCTAGAAAGGGATTTGACAGGGAGTTTTGGACGTTCCCACGGAGGATGTTGAGGTCAAAGCGGAAGGCTTCCCAATTGATGTTGTGGTTGAGAGAAACTAAGGGATCACCGAGTTTTGTGAGTTTGTTGGCTCTATCCATTAGATCGAAGAATCCGGGTTGGTTTAGCATTGGCTTTGCGTAAGATTTGTTGTTGTTTTGCCATTGTTTTTGTGAGTCAGAAAGCAGACTTAAAGCTGCTTCGCTCTAAGGCTTGCGACGGAAACAAATTAACAAATAAACCAATAAAATACAACGACTAATTTCTTACGAACTCGGGTAAATAAAGGGTTTGGTGAGTGAAGAGTTTTGGATTTAGAGTGGAGTTGGGATTGGGGGATTTTTAGAGGCGCCCTCAACAGTGTAATGACATTCATCGATCACCTGATGCAAGAAATTAGCAGCAGAGAATTGAGTTTTATCTGGAAGAATTGCGGCGTAGAGTTCGCGAGAGAAATCATCAATGGCGACGAAGAGATATTCTCGAGCAGAGAATTTGTTTTCTCCCTTGATGAGCGGAAGCCTTTTGGTGTCGAAGTGAACAAGCTCTCCAGGATAGGATTTATTGTATCTTTTTGCCTCTGATTTCTTTTTTTGCTCAATCTCAAATTCAACTTTCTTGAGCCGTTTAAGACCATATTGTAAACTTCGGAATCGATTGTTAACACTGCTTCTAGGCACAAATTCTTGCCCACGACATCGCTGAAGAATTTTGGAAATTGTTTGACGAGAAACTCGAAAGATTTCTGCCAGCTCAGATTGGCTATGCTTGCGAGCACAATGAAACTTCCAAAGCTCTTCCCGATCGGTTAGAGTTAATCGCGTTCTTTTGTGAATTTTCATGAAGGAAATAGTTTACATGGTTGATTAAAGTTTTGGGTAAAACTGAGTTAATCATGTAAACAACGCGGTCAAATCCTACACTACTATTAATTTATGGCGGCGGCATTGGCTATCATTTGGGAAAAATTTCATTATTTCGCTCGAAGTGAATAATCAAATTTAGAATTAAGAACTCTCAAATCTTCAACTGGAAGCAAAGAGACTGGCGATATTATCAAAGCCAGAGTCGATATAATCGTGGGGCAGCCCGGACTTGGCTATCAGTTTTAAAACTTAAAAAATACAAAATTCGCCAAGAATTTTTCTACTGCTTTAATCAATTTTTACCACTTTTAAATGACAATATCTCTTATAAACAAAGTCGCTAAAAAAATTGTAATAAAAATTGGATCTAATGTTTTAGCGTTAGCTTCTGGCCTGCCAAATAAAGAGCGCATTCATGATTTGGTAAATCAAGTGGCTTTACTAAAAAACCAAGGACATCAAGTTATCATGGTTTCTTCAGGTGCGGTTGCCTTTGGTAGAAATAAAGTTAAATTTCCTGCTAATTTTGACGCCGTCAGCAAAAAACAAGTTTTGGCTTCCATTGGTCAAATTTCATTAATGAGCCTTTATAATGAATTTTTTAGCCAACATAATTTGGTATGTTCTCAAATATTAACTACCAAAGAATCTTTCAGCACCCGCCAGTATTATTTAAATGTGATGAATTGCATTGACGCCACCTTAAAATGCGGCGTTGTGCCAATTATCAACGAAAATGATGTAGTTTCTGTTAGCGAGTTAATGTTTACCGATAATGATGAATTATCTGGCTTGGTAGCCAGCATGTTGAAAGTTGACGAGCTGCTTATTTTGAGTAATGTTGATGGCATTTTTACCGCTCATCCAAAAGAGCGGGGTGCTCGTTTAATTCGCGATTTTTATCAAGATAAAATCAATTTGGCAAAAGCCATTAGTCATGAAAAATCTGAATTTGGCAGAGGTGGCATGTTAACCAAAGCTAACACCGCAGTTAAAATTTCAGAGCTGGGCGTAAATGTTACCATTGGCAATGGAAGTGTCGATAATATCACGAGCGAATTATTAAATCGCCGCAGCGGAACTTTTTTCAAAGCAAGCTTTTACAAAAATAAAAGCGCCGTAAAAAAATGGATTTCAAATTCAAGCTCCTTTTCTAAGGGAAAAATATATATCAACCAAGGTGCCCATGATGTATTAACAAGCGACAACGCGGTTAGCTTGCTTCCAATAGGCATAGAAAAAATTGAAGGTGAATTTGAAAAGGGCGACATTATCGCCATTTTAAACCAAGAAGCCCAAGAAGTAGGCTTTGGAAAAGCTTCATATGGTTCAAAAAAAGCCATCAAATTACAAAAAAAACACCACCAACCCGCCTTAATTCACTATGACTATTTAACTTTAAAATAATTTATGACTCAATCTATAGAGCAAATATTTATAGCTACAAAAAAAGCAGGTCAAAATTTAGTTATTTTTTCTGATGAAGTTATTAGCGCTGTATTAAATGATATCGCTACTGCAGCAATTGAGCAAAGTTCTGAAATTTTAGAGGCAAACTTAAAAGATTTGGACTTGATGAATGTTAATGATTCAAAATATGATCGCCTGCTGTTAAATGATGAGAGAATAAAAAGCATTGCCAATGACATTAAAAATATCGCCATCTTGACCAGTCCAATCGGTGAAATTATTGAGTGTCGAGGATTAGAAAATGGCTTGAAAATATCTAAAGTGCGTGTGCCGCTTGGCGTAATTGGCGTGATTTATGAAGCCAGACCAAATGTGTCTTTCGATGTTTTTTCCTTATGCTTCAAAACCAAAAATGCCTGCCTATTAAAAGGCGGCAGCGATGCCTTTAATTCTAACACCTGCATTGTTAACATTATTAGAAGAGTGCTGGTGCGTCATAATATTGATACAAATATTATTAACCTACTACCAACCGATAGAAGCGCCACATCCGCACTTTTACAAGCTACTCAATATGTTGATGTTGTTATACCGCGCGGAAGTCAGGGTTTAATTAACTATGTTAGAGAAAATGCCAAGGTGCCCATAATTGAAACTGGGGCGGGAGTTGTTCATACTTTTATCGACAAGTCAGCAAATTTAGAAAAAGCTGCAACCATTATTACAAATGCCAAAACCAGACGCGCTAGCGCTTGTAATGCACTTGATTGTGTTTTAATTCACAAGGAAATTGTAAGTCAATTAAATAAAATTACCGCAGAATTAGCGATTAAAGAAACTATTATTTACGCCGATGAAACTGCTTTTGAGCAATTAAGTAGTTATCCTAAAAATTTATTATTCAAAGCTACAAAAGAACATTTTGGAACTGAATTTTTAGCTAATAAACTCGCCATAAAAACCGTTGAAGATTGTGCGGAAGCTATCACTCACATTGCTGCGTACAGCTCCAAACATAGCGAAGCTATAATTGCCGAGAATCCTCAAGTTATTACTAATTTTTTAAATATAGTTGATGCCGCAGCAGTTTACGCAAACGCTTCAACAGCCTTTACCGACGGCGCCCAATTTGGCCTTGGCGCCGAAATTGGCATCAGCACCCAAAAACTCCATGCCCGAGGCCCCATGTCGCTTAAGGAGATTACATCTTATAAATGGATTGTTGAAGGTGATGGTCAGGTTAGAAGTTAAGTTTAGGCCGCTGGTCGTGTTTTTACAACCGCGACCTATATATAGGGCACCTCTAAAAATCAAAATTTAACCCAATAAATTTCAACTTCAGAGATTTTTTAGTTTTGAATTTTCAAATGAAAAATTCAGTTAATGTGTAAGAATCAAGGGTTAGTAGAGATAATGACGTGATTCTAATGACGGATCTGGGTTCAAGCCACTAATTTAAAGGACGCAAGACAGATGCAAATTTCTTCAAAAAAACGCCAAAAAATCGCCGGTTTTTGTGCTGCTTTTTTGCTACATTTTGCCCTGCTTGTCGTCTTTTATTTTTCGACTTCCAAAAAAGTTGAGCAGCCCGAAGTCACACTTGAGGTTGTGCTTTTGTCCCCAGGAAAAAATCACCAAGAAAAATCAATCGCCGAAATTCACGCTCTAGAAAAAGACCCACAAAAAAAATCGCAACATTACCACATTCACTCCGACGAGGCTTCGGGCGAGGTTGCGCAAAAACTAAAACCAACATTTCATCCCCTGCCCCAAATTCCCGACTACTTGCGCGACGAAGCATTTTCAAGCAAAGCCCTCGCTCGTTTTTATATTTCTGTGGATGGAAATGTTTTAAATGTGGAATTGATCAAGCCCTGCGCTGATCCGCGTCTAAATGTTTTGTTGCTAAAAACTTTACAAAAATGGAAATTCCCCGCAACAAATTCTAACACGACGCAAGACATTAGCGTTACTTTCTCGGTTCAATAAAATGACTAATAAATTTTCTGGCGCAGAAATAATTGTTCGCGCCTTTCTAAATGAAGGTGTCGACACGATTTTTGGT
>CAMDOL010000109.1 GCA_945903615.1 Rickettsia typhi
GATTTTGCGATCCACTTTCTGCGGCCATCTGCAACATATCACTACTTAATTGCACTACTACCTCCTGCTATTGACATTTTATCTCCACTGATTACTAAATTAATAAGTTATTATCCCATCCCCATTCCATCATGGTTCGATCCACCGCCACCTTTGCCACTAGTGTTGTGAATACCGCTAAAATCTGCTATATCTGGCTGAAAGTGACTAACAGATGCGTCAACTGGTTTTAGATCAAAACCCTCATGTCCAACGCTTCCTTGTCCAAGAGCAGTTCCATTAAACGCCCCCGCAACATCAGTATATTCGTTACCTTTTTTTACAGCATCAATTGGTCCATGATTATTTAAATTTCCAGATAGACCCATATCAATTGATCCTGACACCAATCCAATACAAGAATCCAAATTATTTACAAACATCGGCGTGTTCCAACCACCCATATTTTGAGCATGATTGGTCGGATGATTTGCTGAATCACCACTATTGCCATGTTCGTGCATTCGGTCAAGCATCTCACTATTGATCCCCTGATTCCCATGATTGCCAGCATCATGGTGCAAATCATCACCATGATGACCACCATTAGCTAGATATCCGCCCCGATGACTCTGGTTGTGGTCTTCACCATCATAATGGGCAGCAGGATGCGACCCCCCCGAAGAATTATGATAATCATGGTTCTCGCCTTGATACCCAGAATGTCCACCACCATGGCGACTTCCGTCATCATGATAATTATCTGAACTTTGAAAATGACTATCAGAGGATTTTGGGCTACTGTGATTCTGATAATCATGGTTCTCACCTCCACTATGATTACCACTACTGCGATTCTGATAATCATGGTTCTCACCTCCACTATGATCACTATGGTCTTGATGATTTTCTCTTGATTTATGAGCTGTAATCATACTACTTGAATCACCATAATGATAATCCTCTTGATCCTCTTTGTAAGAATCTGATTGATTTTGTCTTGGTTCTGGTTGTATTGGTTCTTTTTTGGACATATAATTAAAAAGGTTATTTACTTATCCGTAGCCGCTAACGCCGCCATATTCAAAATCTCATTAACTCCAGAGCCCATCGGCACAATTTGCACTGATTTGTCAAAGCCAGTCAAAATTGGCCCGATAACTGTGCAGCTGCCCATTTCTTCTAATAATTTAGTAGCAATGTTGGCGGAGTGCAAACCCGGACAAATCAGAATATTGGCTGGCGCAGTTAATCTACAGAACGGATAACGGGCGAGTTTTTCTTTATTCAAAGCAACATCGGCACTCATTTCACCGTCATATTCAAATTTCACTTTCATACCGTCTAAAATTTCCACCGCTTGTTTGATGCGGCTAGATTCCTTCTTCAAAGCACTACCAAAATTTGAGAAAGACAAAAAGGCAACTCGTGGTTCATAGCCCATATTTTTTACCTTCTCAGCGGTTTGCACAGCAATTGCCGCCAAGCGTTCTGAAGAGGAAAGTTCTGAACAAGCAGTATCAGAAATGAAGATGGTTCTATTTTTAGAAATAACCATCGAAACGCCCAAAACAATTTTGTCTTTTTTGTTTTTGATGACTTGCCAAACATCGGTTAGAGATTTTCTATAACCACGAGTTAAGCCAGTAATCATAGCGTCACCATCGCCACAAGCCAACATTGATGCGGCAAAATGGTTGCGATCATGTTTGATCATTCTTACGCAATCAGAATGAAGCACGCCTTCTCTTTGTAATTCGCCGTAAAGATAGTCAGCATATTTGGCATTAGCAGCAGAGATTGAAGAGTTGTAAATCTTGATTCCTTTTGGCTCAATATCCATTTCTTTCATATTTTCCAAAATTACATCTTCTTTACCAATCAAAACTGGTTGACCATAACCATTATCACGCCACATTGAAGCAACGCGGATAACTTCTGGCTGCTCGCCTTCGGCAAAAATAACTTTTTTTGGTTGGGCTTGTAATTTTTCAAAAATTAAACTTAAGCTGTTGGAGGTTGGATCGCGACGCGCTTGCAATTGTTTTTTATAAGCATCCCAATCTTTAATTGGTTTTCTAGCCACACCACTTTCCACCGCAGCTTTAGCAACCGCAACCGGAATCACACTGATTAAACGATTATCAAATGGAGTTGGGATAATATAGTTGCGGCCAAATTTCATATCGGTTTTGCCATAAGCTTTAATAACTTCATCGGGCACATGTTCACGAGCTAACTGGGCAATTGCTTTGGCGGCGGCAATTTTCATTTCTTCATTGATGGTTGAAGCACGAACATCTAAAGCACCACGGAAAATATAAGGAAAACCCATCACATTATTAACTTGGTTTTCATAATCGGATCTGCCTGTTGCGACAATTGCATCATCTCTGGTGGCGTGAACTTCTTCAGGAGTAATTTCTGGATCAGGATTTGCCATAGCAAAAATCACTGGGTCTTTCGCCATTGATTTAACCATTTCGCAAGTTACCGCACCTTTAACTGAAAGACCCAAGAACACATCGGCATTTTTCATTGCATCAGATAAAGTGCGATCTTTAGTATCGGCGGCGTGAGCTGATTTCCATTGGTTCATCCCGTCAGTTCTGCCTTTAAAAATTACACCTTTAGTATCACACAAAATTGCATTATCATGAGGCAAACCCATTGATTTTAAAAGTTCTAAACAAGCAATTCCAGCAGCTCCAGCGCCGTTGACTACAACTTTTATATCTTTAAATTTTTTGCCAGAAATATGCAAAGCGTTGATAATGCCAGCCGCAGAAACAATCGCCGTGCCGTGTTGGTCATCATGAAAAACTGGAATATCCATTAATTCTTTCAACTTGCTTTCAATGATAAAACATTCTGGCGCCTTAATATCTTCAAGGTTAATTCCACCCCAAGTTGGGCCTAAATATTTTACCGCATTTATAAATTCGTTTGCATCTTCAGTTGCAACTTCAATATCCACCGAATCAATATCGGCGAAGCGTTTAAACAAAACTGATTTTCCTTCCATCACTGGTTTGCCAGCGAGTGCACCTAAATTTCCAAGCCCCAAAACCGCAGTTCCGTTAGAGATAACCGCCACATAATTTCCCTTCGCGGTATAATCATAAGCCAAATCAGGATCTCTTTGGATCTCCAAACAAGGAATTGCCACGCCCGGAGAATATGCCAAAGCCAAATCTCTTTGCGTATTCATCGCTTTTGTTGGTGTCATTTCAACTTTTCCAGGCTTGCCCTGTGAGTGAAACAACAAAGCCTCCATTTCTTTTGCGGGACGAGGAGCTGGTTTAGTGGTTTTTGATTTTGTAGGCATATTTAAGTTGGATTGGATTAATAATTAGAGGAGTGGGCGAGATTATTGGGATGGAAATTAGAAGTCAAAAAAAAATTTAGAAGTGAAATAATAAAAAAGGAGACCTTAATTTAATAAAGCCTCCTCAATTACAATTATAAGTGTTCGTAAAATTTAGTTAGTTTCCTCTAACTACAGTACAACCTTCCTGAAAGAAAGGGAAATAAAATGCAAATGCTTTATATGTGCGATCAATATACGCAACATTTTTAATGTCACCTTCTTTTTTTGCAGTTTCTATTGAAGAATCTCCAAAAGCAGCCAGCATTAATATGTTTGTTACGCAGGCTTCACCTTTTTTTGTAGCAACAATTGAATTATCAATCTTGGTAAACGGATCTCTATCCTTCCAAGTTGTATAAAGAGCTGGGGTCACTCCGTTAGAAGTTGAGGTACAAGATTGAACAAGAAATAAAGACAAGCAAAAAGCTAGTGACAATAGTTTTTTTATCATATTTGTAGGGATTTAAATTATTAAAATGTCAAAAAAAGACGGAGCAACCTATTTTATAAAATCCTAAAAGTCAAAATTTTAATTGAATTCTAGCCACAATAGATTTATTAATATTCAATAATTTTATTAAAACTATTAACTATCAATAAAACTATGAAAGCGGCAACAATCTCGGTTAGCATTCCCGAAACCTTGCTTAAGCAATTAAATAAAATTTGTGATTTGCACGAACGAACCAAAAGTTATTTGGTTAAGAAGGCTTTGGAAAAATATTTGAAAGAAAGTTTTGAGACTGATTTAAAAGCCATGAATCAACAACAAGAAACTTCTTTTACATCTTCCTCCAGCAAAATTTTTGCTGATGAATGGCAGGGAAAGGAAGATGAGAAGGCTTTTGCTCATTTACAAAAATATAACAAAAATAAATAGTGAGACTGTCGCAAATTAAAAATTTCGACGAAAATTTTAATTTACGACAGTCTCATAGTATCAAACCACCAAAAACTCCAAATCACCACATTTATGAACCATCACAAATTTGATATTGTTGCTGTTGAATTTCCTTTTATCGAAAATTCAAAAATTGCCAAAGTGCGACCAGCTGTTATTATTTCTAGTGACGAATATAACAAAAACACGGGATTTATTGTAATTGCAATGATTACCTCTGCGACAAATTCTAAATTATG
>CAMDOL010000110.1 GCA_945903615.1 Rickettsia typhi
GGTATTCTGGGAATGCACAAAATTCAAGACAGACCAATGGTTATTGGTGGTGAAATCAAAATCAGACCAATGATGTATCTAGCTTTATCATATGATCATCGCATCATTGATGGCAAAGAAGCAGTAACTTTTCTAGTCAGAGTTAAAGAATTATTAGAAGATCCAAGAAGATTGCTTTTGGATTTATAATTTCTATCACAACCTAAACTAAAAAAACCCTTGTGGAATCATTTTTCCGCAAGGGTTTTTTATTGGGAGAAAATTAATGAGATATGGTGGGCTTGGGCGGATTCGAACCGCCGACAAATTGATTAAGAGTCAACTGCTCTACCAACTGAGCTACAAGCCCATAAATAATAATTGATGAATAATTTGTTGATCAAATTATTGCAAAGTAAGCACCAACTATTTTATCATTATTTTTAGCAACAAAAGTTTGAGCAGTGTTATCCATTCATTTTTTGGCTATTCATATCCTAAATTACTTTGGCTCAGAAGAAACTCGACCAGTTTGAGAGCCAATTCTCACTGGTTTTCCTGCTTTTAAATCATCCAAAATTTGGGCAAAAATTTCTGGATTTAAATCTTCATAATAATCGTCGTTGATTTGAATCATTGGAGCGTTGACGCAAGCACCCAAACACTCAACTTCTTTAAGGGTGAATAATTTATCTTCAGAAGTTTCTTCTCTATTAATTCCTAATTTATCCTTACAAACTCTAATTAAATCTTCAGCGCCGCGCAGCATACAAGGCGTGGTTCCACAGACTTGAATTAAATATTTGCCAACTGGTTTTAAATTATACATTGAATAAAAACTTGCCACTTCATAAACCTGAATTGGCGCTAGCTCCAAAACTTCAGCGATATGCTCAATAATATCTTTAGAAATAAAATTATTATTTTGCCTTTGCGCCAAATCCAATAAAGGCATCACCGCCGATTTTTGTTTTCCAGCTGGATATTTGGCGATAATTTTTTTAACTTCGCTTTGGTTTTGAGAAGTGAATTGGAATGTAGTCATTTAGCTTTGAAAAAAATTGTTTTTGATGTCTTGGATTAATTCAGAAGGAAAAGTTGAGCCATTACCAATATCGTATTCTTTTAATTTTCCAGATTCTCTAGAAACAACTAATAGTTTACCTTGAGCTGGATATATTCCACCTGACTTATACTGAGTTTGATCGTATTGCAAAAACCAAAACTTATCTTTGTAATCTTTAACTGCATTTTCTAAATCTTCCCATTGGGTTTGATCTATAAGAAAAGTTTCAGTATCTGGCTTAATAAATTTCATTATATCCGTTACAACTTTCAAACCAGTGATTTGACCGTCTTTTGAAAAGACAGGAGAAATGCCATTTTTCTCAAATTTCTCCATCAAACTTTTAGTGACCAAAGGGGCAATTTCTGCCATTCCTTTCTCAACTTTTTTTAAAATATTATTAGATTCAATTTCTATTTGTTTTGGATTCATTTTGTTTTAGAAATTGTTATTAAAGTATCCCAAATATCTTGCTTCAAAACTATTAAACCACTGGATGACTTTTTTGCCACCTCATCTTCTTTGTAATTAAACTCAATATTCGAACCATCAAAAACTGCAACTGTATTCACTAATGGTAAATATAAATTAATTAGATTTTTGATCCCTTTAAAATATCTTCTCTTAATAACTTCTTCTTCAATACTGTGTCCGCCTTGTTTAACTCTAGACTTAACTCTTGCAACGTTCAATTCTGGATTATTTGTATATATAAAAATCAAATTTACTAAATAACCCAAACCTATGAATTTCTTAACTAATTTATCCTCGCTTAATCTTGATAATGTAGTTTCAAATGCAAAACTTTTTTGTTCTTTAATCAGATTATCAATTCTTATAAGTGCCTGTCTTCCTGCCTGAATTCTTACCAGTGGAGAATCAAAATTATATGGCGAGATTCCTCTGGCGATGTTATCGGCATTTACAAACTCATTAGTATCAAGAAAACCTTTTGGCAATAGAAACTCGGCTTTAGTAGTTTTTCCAGCTCCATTTGCTCCGGCAATTATATGAATTTGTTTTTTATGCATTCAAATTATTTAACTTTTCTCCAAACCAATGTTTTGGCAATTGCAAATAGAATTGTCATTATCGCTAAAAATGCCATAGCTTTAACGCCCATTTTTTTGCGACTTTGGGTTTCTGGTTCGGCAACAAATTGTAAGAAATTTACAATGTCAATTGCCATCTGCTCACGAGTTGCAACTGTTCCATCCTTATATTCAACTGTTCCATCATCAGGAAGTGGCGGTGGCATTGAAATTTGGCGACCAGCAAAATAAGGGTTATAATATTTGCCTTCATTTAAATGGAATTCATCAGGAGCATCAGCATAGCCAGTTAAAAGTGAATAGACATAATTTGGCCCTTCATGACGAGCTTTGACGATTAAAGATAAATCTGGCGGAAGAGCGCCACCGTTAGCAGCTCTGGCAGCTTGTTCATTAGCAAAAGGAGAGACAAAATGATCAGAAGGAAGCGCTGGGCGTTCAAACATTTCTCCAGAATCATCTGGACCATCATTTACCAAATATTCAGAAGCAATTTGTTTAACTTCGCTTTGTGAAAAACCAACCTCTTGTAAATTACGATAGGAAACTAAGCGCATAGAGTGACAAGCAGAACAAACCTCTTTATAAATTTGATAACCTCTTTGAATTGACTGCTTATCAAAACTACCAAAAAATCCCTCAAACTCCCACTCTAGTTTTGTGGGATGAAGTGCATTAGTCAGGCTTTCTTCTGCTGCCCAAGATGGGTTTTGCAATAAAATTAAACTGATTAAGAAAATAAATTTTTTCATTCTTTAATTACTTTTTTATTATCGGATCCCAGATAAAATTATGTTTTTTCTAGGATTAAAAAATCCAGAACAACGAGTTGTTCAAAATTAACGATTTTGCCATCAACAACCTCCACACCTTCTTTTTCTAACAAAGCAATTTTTTTCTCAATTTCCAAAGCATATCCGCCGAGTCCACCATCAGATTTGACAACTCTGTGGCATGGAGTTGATGGAATATTTGGATTGGCACCAACCGCCCGCCCAACTGCCCGATAAGATTTTTTGCCTAATTTTTGGGCAATAATTTTATAGGTTGTCACCCTGCCCACTGGAATTTGCCTCAATAAATCATAACAATCCTGAGCAAATTGACTTACCATAAATTAGTGATTTTTTGCCATCAATTAATAATTTTTTTTATAGTCAACATCAATAGATTCAGGCACTGGCAAGCATTTTTCATATTTGCCAAGTAGGGGCAAAATTATTAAAAAATAAGCAAAATAAAACATAGTAGAAAAGCGAGAGGCGATGACATACCAGCCATCAGCCGGAGATTTTCCCAGCCAACCTAAAAAGATAAAGTTAAGAATAAAAGCAACATAAACCCATTTAAAGATTGGACGATAAGCGCCAGATTTGGTTTTGGAAGTATCAAGCCAAGGCAGAACAAATAAAATTGCAATCGCGCCAAACATCATCAACACACCACCAAGCTTGTCAGGAACAGCGCGCAAAATTGCATAGAACGGCAAGAAATACCATTCAGGAACAATATGAGCAGGGGTAACTAATGGATTGGCAGGAATGTAGTTGTCAGGATGACCAAGAGCGTTTGGATAGAAAAACAAGAAATAGCCAAAGACTAAAAAGAAGACACCAAAGCCGACAAAATCTTTCACGGTGAAATATGGATGAAAAGGAATGATGTCTTTTTTAGTTTTAATTTCCACACCAGTTGGGTTGTTAGAACCAGATTTGTGAAGAGCGATAAGATGCAATAAAACCGCCCCAACAATGACAAAAGGCAATAAAA
The DNA here is from genome assembly GCA_945903615.1 of Rickettsia typhi. GTDB lineage: Bacteria > Pseudomonadota > Alphaproteobacteria > Rickettsiales > UBA1997 > JAJTCH01. The sequence goes on from CAMDOL010000110.1 coordinate 3,868, forward strand.
AATGTAAAGAATAAAAACGATTCAGAGTTGGATTATCAACTGAATAACCACCCCAAAGCCAAGTTACAATGCCTTTGCCAACAACTGGCAGGGCAGAGAACAAATTAGTGATAACGGTTGCACCCCAAAAACTCATTTGCCCCCAAGGCAAAACATAGCCCATAAAGGCGGTCGCCATCATTAACAAAAAGATGATAATTCCTAGCCACCACAGCAACTCTCGCGGGGCTTTATATGAGCCATAAAACAAGCTGCGGGCAATGTGTGCATAAATCGCTACAAAAAACATTGACGCCCCAACCGCATGCATATAGCGCAATAGCCAGCCATAATTCACATCACGCATAATGTGTTCAACCGAATCAAAGGCATGAAGCGTGTTTGGCACATAATGCATTGAAAGCAAAAGCCCGCTGATAATTTGCACCACTAAGGCAATGCCAGCAATTGAGCCAAAACTCCAAAAATAACTCAGATTTTTTGGATAAGGATGCTTTAGAAAAGCACCTTCAACGAATGAAATGACTGGCAAACGGTCATTGACCCATTTGGCAATTTTTGATTTTTCAGTTAGAGATTTTTCTAAATCGTTTTCGATGTGAGACATTTTTA
>CAMDOL010000111.1 GCA_945903615.1 Rickettsia typhi
ATTTCATTTAATTTAGCTTTATCGTCATCTGATAAATTATTATTAGAATTATTTTGGATATTATTTTTAGCTAAAAAATTCGTTAAATCCATTTTGAATTTACCATTATTTTCTGCTTTCAATCTTTCTTTCTGTAGCTCCATCGTCCATAACCTTTCTTGCAAAATACGCTCTTCGGTTTTAGCTTTGATATCATGTAAATAAAGTAGCGTTTCTCCTGCTTCAACCATTTGTCCTTCTTTAACTAAAATCTGATCAATAATTCCACCCTCTAAATGCTGAATGGTTTTGCGACTAAAATCCAAAACGATTGTTCCATCCGCAATTGAAGCCGATTGAATGGGCATAAACAAAGCCCAGCCTAAGAATATTACTGCAAAAATTATTAGGGCTTTAACGCCTTGATTGATGCTGGATTTGGCAACTTCGGGAGTATTAGGTGGCAGTAGGCAGGTGGTGGTAGGCAGTAAAGAGTTGCTTAGTTTCTGAAATAATTTTCTTACAAAATGTTTAATTTTATTTATCATTTGCCCCTCCAACTTTCTGCTCACTGTCTCCTGTTCCCTTCCTACTGTCTCCCTTAATTTCTTTTAGTTCCCCATCCTTAAACAACAAAACCTTATCACAAACTGATGCAACTGAAGTTCTGTGTGTAATAATAACAGTGGTGATTTTATTTGCTTTGGCGCTAACAATGGTGCTATTTAATGCTACTTCACCTTCATTATCCAAATTAGAATTTGGCTCATCTAAAACCACAAATTTAACATCACCAAAATAAGCTCTGGCTAGTGCAATTCTTTGTCTTTGTCCTGCTGATAAATTGCTGGCGTCCTTTTGAACTTCGGTTTCGTAGCCTTGTGGTAAATTCAAAATTATGTTGTGAACATCGCAGAATTTTGCAGCTTTGATAATATCGAAATCTTTGGCATTTTTATCCATTCTGGCAATATTGTGTTTAACCAAGCCTTTGAACAGCTCCACATCTTGTGGCAAATAGCCGTTGTGTTTGCCGATTTTTTCTAAATCTTGGTCAAAAATATTGGCTCCGTCATGGCGAATTGTTCCTGAGCGAGGTTTTAATACGCCAACTAAAAGTCTGGCGAGTGTAGTTTTTCCACTGCCAGTTGGACCAATGATGGCAATGATTTCACCCGGATTTATTTTCAAGGAAATTCCTTTGATTAAAAAAGAATCGGATTTTTCTAATTTATAAAATAATTTATCGATAACAATTTCGCCTTGTGGAGTTGGCAGGTCAATTTTGTTTTTATCTTCGGTATAATGTTTTAATGATTTATTCAAGCGCATATAAGCTGATTTGAAGGTCTTCAGTGATTTCCAGAGTCCAATCGCATTATCAAACGGAGCCAGAGCTTTGCCCGCTAAAATTGAAGTAGCAATAATTCCGCCCGATGACATTTTAGCATACATCACCAGTAAGGCACTAGCCGCCATTGTGATGGTGCTAATAACCATTCTTATGGTTTTAGAAATTGAAGAAATATGATTACTAACAATTGAAAGATCTGCCGATGATTTGCGAAGTTCATCATTGCCTTTCGCCCAATTTTCCCGCACATTTCCCTTCATTCCCATTGCATTTATAACTTCTGAATTTGAAGAAATAATTTCAAAATCACGCATCACATCACCTTGTAATTGATTGGTTTTATCAATTAATTCTTTGGTGGCTTTTTCATTAAGATATGCCATTTTGAGCATAATCAGAGCACCTACAACAGTGATTAAACCATTCACCCAGTGGATGAAAAAAATCACAATCAAATAAACAATTGCAAAAGGCGCATCGATCATCGTTGCAGGATTTGGTCCGGCAATAAAAGTTTTGATAGTTTGCAAATCTCGCATATTTTGCGAGCTGATATTTTTGTTGGAGGCTTGATATTCAATAGTGCTGTTGAATAAAATTGGTGAGAGTTTTTCATCAAGCCAATTGGAAATATGAAGGAATATTGTGGAGCGAACAGAGGTTAATATGGTTTGAAAAACCATAAAAACGACAACTATTATAGTTAGATATAGCAAGGTTTCAAAGCTGTTGCTAGACAACACCCGATCCAAAACTTGCATTGAATAAAGTGAGGAAGCAAGAGTGAAAATGCTGATAAAAAAACTAAACATTAAGCAAAACCAAAAGGCGCGTTTGCAAGATAAAAAATAGGTAGCAGTGGAGGCAGTAGATTTTTTCATTGTTTTAGTGATTTTATTAGACCTGTTATAATTCTTGATACTTCAGTGGAGTTTTTTATTAGTTGAGTTCTTTTTTCTAAATCCAAATATTTCAATCTTTCCGCCAAGTAAAGCATTGATTTTACTTCACTACAGGACGCTAAAGAAATATGAAGGAAACGCATAAAATCAGCATTGCTATTTCTATTAAATCCTTCGGCAATATTATTGGATATCGAAACCACAGCCCGACAAATTTGATCCCTGAATCCAAAATCCTTTAATGATCCAAAATAAGAATAAATCTCCACAGCCAAATCTTGTGCCTTTTGCCACGCCTTTATATCCTCAAACTTTTCAATAGCCATACTGTTTCCTGCCTCCTGTTTTCTGCCTCCTGTTTTCTGCCTCCTGTTTTCTGCCTCCTGTTTACTGTTTCCTAAATTTAATTTTAATTAAATTTCTCCTAAAAAATATTTAATTTTGTAATAGGTAATAATGAGATTCATCTGCGATTCGATGTAATTAATTTTTCTTTCATTAGTTTCGATTTTTGTGCGGATTACCTCAATCGGATCTTCAACTTTTGACTTCAATCTTTTGTTAAAAATCTCTTCACGGTTTTTTGCCATTTCAAATAATTTTTTATTTGATTTGTTCATTGATGAATAAAAGCGATATTCTTCCAAAGTTTGATTCACTTCTTTGGCGACAGAATCTTTGGTGATCTCATATTCCTCTAGTGCCGCTTCTTTTTCATATCCAGCGCGGCTCAAACTTGCGTATTCGGTTCCCTTTTGAAATATCGGTATCGACACATTTAAAAAAATTGATTTTGAGTTTAGATCTTGGTTATTCAAATAAACCACTTGGGCTTGTTTTCTGGCTGTTGCAGAAAGAGAAAGTTTGGGTGAGAAGTTTGATTTAGTGGCGTTGTAAGAAGCTTTTGATGCCAGATAATCATAGTGCGATGATTTGATGCTGTTGTTGTCAGACAACGCTGATTCAAGCACTTTGTCTGCATTAAAATCTTCCTCAACAATTTTTGGCTCATTTAAATTTTGATGTAGTTCGCCAACTATATTTTTGTAATCAAATTTTGCTTTGTTTAGTTTGTTGATTGCGTCGAGATATTTTTCATCACTGATTGAAGCTTCATAACCAAATTTAATTATATCGCCTTTATTAATTATCAAAACATCTTTGCGGCGCTGGACTAAATCCATAAATCTTTTGGCAAGATTTTTGTTTTCTTTTTGAAGTTTTTCTAACTCAGAATAACGAAACAAATTGCAATAGCTTTGCACGGCAGCAAAAGAAATTTCTTGAATTTTATCGGAAGTTTTAGACTTAGCTGATTTGATTTTATAATTGGCTTGCGCGTATTTGGAAACCGAATGGAAGCCGTCAAATAAAGGTTGGTCGAGTTTTATTTCTTCAACTCTTTGTTTGGTTGAAGGATCTGCGGTTTGTCCTTTGAAGGTTTCGTTTTTGTTGCCGTATTGACCATTCACACTAATGTTTGGCAAGAACTCTGTGATTGCTTCTGTTTTAGTGGTCTTGGTTGCCTTTAGTTTTATTTGTTCGAGTTTGATATTGCGGTTGTTGGCTTGGGAAGTGCTGATGGCGTCTTGAAGGTTTGTAGCGTGAGAGGAAGAGTAGGTAACAGGAAGCAGTAGGCAGGTGGCAGTAAGAAGTAAATTGAGTTTGTTTTTAAATTTGTGGTAAAAAATCATTTTAATATTCTTACTTATCTTTTCTTATTGCTTGTCTCCTTAATCCTAAAGGAACCTCTGAAAAACTAAAAGAGTAGGCAATAAAAAGTAGATGGCAAGTAAGTTTTGTTTTGAATTGGTGGTGAAAAATCATTTTAATATTCTTACTTATCTTTTCTTATTGCTTGGCTCCTTAATCCTAAAGGAACCTCTGAACAACTAAAAATTGATATTTCTGAGGATTTTTTGAGTAGAAATTTCATTACTTTTTGGTGGAATATTTCCATATTTCACCAAAAATAATGGAATTTATGCCAAAAAAGACTAGAAAGATCAACTTTTCTAAAACATTGTTTTAGTTGTTCAGAGGTTCCTAAACTAACCTAAAAATTAAAATCCCCACTCCCCAAATTAATATACCCAATTAACTTGAGTGCAAAATCATGGTCATG
>CAMDOL010000112.1 GCA_945903615.1 Rickettsia typhi
TATTGAAGCTGAAGATTTTGGTGAATATGAGCAAGAAGTTTTAACCATAAAAGCTAATGCACTTGGTGAGAGTTGCGATTATCAACCAGATCAACCATTGGACGGAATAGATCAAGGCTCAGGAGTAAAAACTTGTTTTGTTTCTGGCACTATTGATGTTGTAGATGAGAACAGCGTCAAATACACAAGCACAACTGGATGCGCTGGCTTTGAACAAGGCTCAAAAAAAAATGTGGTAGCCAAAAATATTTGCATTCAGCAATGTCGCCAAACTTGCATCAATAACAACAGCTCTGACTCCTCTGGGGCTGAACCAGACTGGGTTTCAACCAGCAAAAAACAATCTGGAAAAAATATTGGAGTAACCATCACTCCTGGTGCTAAAATATATATACGGGCTATTGGCAAAATCACTTTAGGCGGAGATCAATCATCCCCAATTTTCACCAAATCAACTGAAAATAGCTTACAATCTAAAACTGCTGCCTTTGTTGGTCTTTCTGTTGATCTTGAAAAAGGGGTTTCTAAAGATGTAAAATTTAGTGGCAAGTTAACCTATGATAATAATAGCTCACCATCTGTCTGGGGTGGAGATATTAGCTCTACTGACAGCGCTGAAAAAGCTCGAGCATTTAATGGGGCAAGACGCCTAGTTGCATACGCCATTCCTCATCCTGCTGGTTATCTCTTTGATACCTCGCAAGCTTCAGAAATTGCAGGCACTAAAGGCACACCACTCTTCGCCGATGACAGATTGTGGCAGTGCTCATACACCACCAATGCCGATCTAAAACAATCATCCTGCCGTAGTCTAGCTTACAACCCTACTAATGGTTGGCCAAATATCAAAACAGCAGCACAAGGCTATTATGACTTAGACTCAACCAAGCAAAGCTCTAATTTAGGAATGATTGGCGGAATGATTCGCTGGGATAATGATGGGTTGTTACCACTTTTATTTGATCCATGGGAGAATGTAGAATGCTCAGCTAGTGTCTGCAATAAAAATGGATCAGCATTCACGCAAGTACCTGAACTTGGTGGTATTATTGGTGATTTAAGCACAACGACCAAATCAATTAAAAATAACCAATCTTATGCAGTAAGATTACTTTTTAAAAATCTTGGCTCTGTTGATGGCACTAATAATTGTAGCTTGTCCGAAACAACAGCCTTATCGGCCACTTATACAGATGACAGCGGCAATGTAACTCAGCCCGCTCAAAATATCACCACCAACAAAACAGGCTGGAGCACTTCTTATATCTCTCTAGAACCAAAAGAAACAATCACATTCGAAAAGAATGAAGCCAGTTTCAGCGGCACAAACTGCGGAAAAGTCATCGCCTATCGCCTGATTAAATTACAAGATATACCTATTAAAAAATCTGGTTTTGTAAAATTTACTAGATTAGCTACTTCCGGCAGCAGCGGTGACTGTTATTTATACGGACGAATTATTAATCCGCAGGGTGATCGCACTGATGATGCGGCCAATGCCTTTGATAATGATTTTTATGAATATGATTCTTTTGCTACCAAACCCTCTACCAACCCCTCTACTGACCCCTCTACTGACTCTACTGACCCAATCAGCAATTTAAAAATACCAATTTCTATCCCCAACAATCTGAGTAAGCCTTTTGGCAAAAATTGGTCTGAAAAAATATTTGTCAGAAAAGGTCAAGTCATTCGCTTTGATCCATCCAGCTGGAATGGAACATGGTCGACTGGATCTGGAGGACCTAGACAATGCGGAATCGGAACAGTAATGAAAGTTGGTGGCATTGATATGACAACTGAAATTATTGATGATAGGCCAGCATTTTTATGTCGCGGTAACTCCGAAGATCAAATCCCCAATCCTTTGTGTCAACTTGAAACGAATACAACAGGTGAACAAAGTTGTAAAACAGTAGGAGGAATAACTCCTCAACCTACCACTCCACTTGTCTTAGATCAATGTTATGATTTAGAAAATTATACTGGTAAAGTTTCTAACATTGACAAAACAACTGGTTTTACACAAGAGCAATTACAAAATGAAAATGATGCTAAAGGTGCAAAAAAATTAGGATCTTTTGATGGCACATATGGCAATTTTAATAATCTTTCTGACACTGGCACCAAAGAATCCACAACCTACAACAGCAACAAAATTTATCATTTAGACCAACCATTCTATGCTAATGCTGATAGCAGATTGCTCTTCTTAATTATTGATAATAAGGATTTTACAGAATTGTCTACTTCTTATGACAATAACGGGAGCAGCGCCGCCCAATATAATGGTTTAAATGGCTATAAAATTGATTTATCTGGTCAACAACAATTTTCAAATGGTCAATGGTTGGAAGCTATTTTATGTCAGGAAAATAGCGATGGAAAAGCCTGCGCTTCTTATGCAATGCCAACACAGGTTAATGGTCAGCCCAATATTATACAGGTTGCTAATCCCGAATCAACTGGTCAAGACCCTCAGGTTAATAGCTATTACCAGTTTGATCCATTCGGAAGTATATCAAGAAGCAACACAGGAAGTGCAGGGGCCTACCCTGATGGCAACATTCTTTCGCAAACTGCACAAGGTGATAATTTTTACCGACATAGCTACGACGGAACATCAAGTGCGGTCAATGCTAATAATAGCTCTGATGCAAAGTCTGATCGACTTTCTAATTTAAAAATTTCCTTTAAAATCAAAGATTCTGAAGTTCCAAATTGCGACATAGGTGCTCCAGCCTTAGGTCAGAACAGCTGCGACCCCAACAAAAATTGCGGCGTGGTAGTGGAGAATCGCTTCTACGATGGTTCAGCCTCGGCCAACGTCAATCAAATTTGTGGAGCAGGAACAACTATCGGTGGCGGTGCCACTGATTGCAAAAAACAATTCTTCTGTGCTAATAAATATTATAATAATAGCGGCCAATATCAGGTTGTGGTTAAGGTTGAAAATAAAAATGCCAACATTTCTGACATAGTCTCTCAGGTCGTTTCTCCCGTCGTTGAGATTATGGATGGCAGCCCAGATGGTAAAAAAATTGGTCAAGCTGAAAGAGTCTACAAAGAAATTGTTAGTGATGGCAGATTTCAAGCTATTGTTCAGCTAATGGTGATATTGATGATCACATTCTACGGCGTTGGTTATTTGATGGGCGTTAGTGAGTTCACTCAAGGAGAAATTGTCAGCAGAATTATCAAAATTGGTGTGATCTATCTTTTTATCAATCCTCAAGGCTGGGAATGGTTTGACAAATTCTTTGTCAATTTCTTCAAACATGGAGCTGACTATGTCACCTTCCTGATGGCAAGCTCTTTTGATCGCTCCGCCGAATTGAGCAACGCAATTGCTAATAATAGCTTCGCCGATAAATCAATTCTTTTTGGCGGTATTGATAAAGTATTCGGAATTTTCTTCGCCTCAGCAGTGCAAAAGAAAATTTCTGCCCTTTTATTTGCCAGCATCTTTGGGCCAGTTTATCTTTACATAATCTATTTAAGCTTTTTCCTTTATATCTACGCCGTGGCTAATGCTGTTTTATTATATTTAACAGCGCAGGTTTTTATCTCCATTCTCTTCGTCTTGGGGCCACTCTTTTTTATAATGCTTTTATTCAATCAGACTAAGGAAATGTTTGATAAATGGCTTAGTGAATTAATTGGCTTTTCCCTGCAACAAATTTTCTTACTCACTACCCTCGCCTTCTTTAATATAATGATGTATGAAATCATCAAAATGGCGCTGGGATATCGCATTTGCTGGGATGATGTTTGGGTCATAAACATTTATATCACCAGAATAAAATTATTATCCTTCTGGACAATCGCCTCAATGCCCTCAAGACTTAGCTTGCAATCTGATATTGGCAACATTGGCAACCCCGAGGGTATTCCATCTTTATTCTCTATTTTATTTATTTATGTAATCGCTTCCTTGATGCATCAATTTATTGATTTTATGACCAACCTTGGCGCCTCCATTGGAGGATCTTTAAAAGCTAGTGCAATGGGAGCTGGAATTAAGGCTGCCGCCAATGGAGCAATAAAAAACGCCAATAGCATTTACCAAGATGGAATTGGTAAAAAACTTGATGGTTTAGGGGAAAAAGCTGATCGTTATTTATTCGATTCTGGCGAAGAAGCTGATAAGGCTAGAGCGGCTAAAGCTAGTCAATTAACAACAGATCGCACTAACAGAAGCACCCTAAACAAAGCTGGAGACGCAGCAATATCTGAATTTAAAAAAGACCCGGCCAATGCGCTTAGACTTGCAAATGCCAGCCATCAAGAACAAAATAAAATGCTGCAAGCACACAGAAATGAGGCGATGCAAAAGAAAGCTAATGCAATGGGTATGGG
>CAMDOL010000113.1 GCA_945903615.1 Rickettsia typhi
TTTTAGAAAAATTGATCTTTCTGGTCTTTTTTGGCATAAATTCCATTATTTTTGGTGAAATATGGAAATATTCCACCAAAAAGTAATGAAATTTCTACTCAAAAAATCCTCAGAAATATCAATTTTTAGTTGTTCAGAGGTTCCTAAAGTTTAAAATGAGAACTGGTATAATATAAATTCTAAAAATGACTGAAAAAAACTTATCCGCAGAAGTTACAAGGCTTATTGAGGCAGGAATTAACAAACATTTAAATCGCTCAATAATTTATTCTCCTCTCAGATTATTTTACAACTTATTCAAAAAAAATAACCCTCAAACCATTGCTAGTATCAGAGAGTTGGTGCGTGAAGATATTGAAAAATGTTTAAATGACACTGCAAATTTTAAGCAAGAAATTTTTGTTGCTTCAAATGGCTGGACAATGCCTGGCAAAGATTTTCTTAGATCCTGCTACAACATTGGAATTGATTTACTTAGAACAAAATTAACGGTGATGGTTGCTTTTAAAGCGTTCAGGAACACTGAGGTTCGTGATGGAATTTATAATGATATTTTAGAAGATGTTAGAAATGCTGCGATTATTGTTATGAGTGGTTTGATTGAAAGAAATAAAAAGTGATTATCGATAAAAGTGCCAGTTGAGTTGATCTGAGAATTCTTTTTTAAAACTATAATTTTCTGCTTTAAAATTTCTTAAATCTTCTGATTTTTCGATTCTATTTTTAATCACAAAATCTGCCATCAACCCTCTCGCTTTTTTGGCGAACAAGCCAATATTTTTATAGCTAATCTTATCGCCTTGGGCTTTCTTTTCCTTAAAAACAATATTAATAATTTTTCCATCAATTTTACTCTCATCGATGGCAGAAAAATATTCCTCTGAAGCAAGATTGATGATGGTTTTTTCTTGTTGGTTTTGTAATTCGTTATTTAGAAATTCAGCAATTTTCTTCCGCCAAAATTGCGGTAGGTTTTTTCCTAAAATTGTTTTGATGTTAACTCCCATTTCCAAACGATAGGCCTGCATCAAATCCAATGGTTTTAATACTCCATAAAGCCCAGATAAAATTCGTAGATGATCTTGAGCAAATTCCAAATCAGTCTTTTTATAATCAGCAATTTTCATTGATTTATAAACATCTCCATCAAACAAAAACAAAGCTGGCTTAGAATTTATCTCATTAAATGGCAGAGAAAAATCTTGAAACCTTTGTAGATTAAGCTCTGCTAAGTTAGAACTAATCGACATCAACTTTTCTAGATCTTTAATGGAGAGTTTTTTTAAATCGTCTACCAATTTTTTGCTGTCAGGCAAGAATGTTGGAATAGTTGATTTGATTGGTGGAATCGTTGCTGAAAAATTTAAAGATTTTGCAGGAGATAAAAGAATTAGCATATTAATTTTCTATTTTGAGGACACCTCTAGAAATTCTAATTTTTAGAGGTGTCCTTTCCTCAAAAATATTTTGAATATGTGTAGTTTAGCTTTTGCAATTTTTAAAATGAAAATTGGTATCAAACACTCTGTCCTGCCGCATATCCAGAAGCCCACGCCCACTGAAAATTATAACCGCCCAAGTGACCAGTTACATCCAAAACTTCGCCAATAAAATAAAGATTATCAACTTTTTTGCTTGCAAAAGTTTTAGAAGAAATTTCATCAGTATCAATGCCACCACCAGTAACTTCGGCCTTAGCAAAACCTTCGGTGCCACTAGGAATTATTTTCCAATGATTAATTTGATTGGCAATTTGTTTTAGTTTTTGGTTGTTCAAATCAGCTAAATTGCCGCTGATATTGGTTTTAGACAAAATATAAGAAACTAAACTTTTAGGCAAAATTCTATTGAGAACATTGTGAATTTCTTGCCCGGATTGATTTTTTAGACGATTTTGTTTTTCTTCAATCAGCCAAACAAAAGCATCTAATTGTGGTGCAAGATTAATAATAATTTCATCGCCTTTTTTTAGGTATGAAGAAATTTGTAAAATCACTGGTCCGCTTAAGCCTTTGTGGGTGAAGAGCAAACCTTCTTTGAATTTTCTTTTACCACAAGACACGACCGCCTCAACTGCAACACCAGATAAAATTCTGGTTTGTTGCAAAATTTCTTCACTCAAAGTTAGCGGGACTAGTGCTGGAGTTGGCTGAATAATTTTTAAACCAAATTGGCGAGCAATTTTATAACCAAAATCGGTGGCGCCCATTTTGGGAATTGACAATCCGCCAGTTGCAATCACCAAAGCTTTTGTCTCAAAGATTTGCTGCTCGGTTTCTACCAAAAAATTATCTGCGGTTTTCTGAATATTTTTAACTATCGTTTCTAAAATAATTTCTACATTATTCTGTGCACACTCGGTTAGAAACATTTGAATTATCTGCTTGGATGAACCATCACAAAATAGCTGACCTAAAGTTTTTTCATGATAAGCAATTTGATATTTTTCTACCATCACGATAAAATCCTGAGCGGAAAATCTTTTCAAAGCTGAAATACAAAAGGCTGGATTGTTGGATAAAAAATTATCCGCCACAATATTCAAATTAGTAAAATTGCACCGCCCTCCGCCAGAAATACGGATCTTCTCCCCCACATTTTTAGCTGCATCGACAAGCAAAACCTTCCTCCCGCGTTTTCCAGCTTGAAGCGCGCACATTAAACCCGCCGCACCAGCACCAATTATTATCGTATCGTAGGTCTTCATTGGATTTAACTTTATAATTAAACAAGTATTGCAGTAGAAATTTATTATGATAGATTGCTGGCGCCAAGACAATTAACCTATCTTGACAATTAACCTATCTTAAGGGCACCTTGAAAAAATTAGAATTTTTTGTGGAATTTGTAGGAAGAGTAATTTTTTAAAACTTTAGCCTGCCTAAATGCAGGTGAGTTTTAAAAAATTTCTCTGACGCCACAAATCTTTGATTTGCAACTACTTCAACTAAAAAATAAATTTTTAGTCAAATTACCAAAAAAAGCAATTTTTTTAAGGTGCCCTTGAATAAAATCAATAATTAACTTCAAGTTATGAAAATTAAAACCCCTCTTTTAATTGCTTTTGCCATTTTATTTTTGGTTAATGAATCCGCCTTTGCTCGCGCTGGCGGCAGGTCTTCTGGATTTGGCGGAGGAAGATCAACTTCTTATTATACCAATCAAGGATCAAGAGGAAGTAAAACTTATGAGGGCGGCTCTGCCAATGGCTCTCGCTATTCTGGAATGGAAAAAAGCACAACTGCTAAACCATCTGATAAACCATCGGGCACGAATCAAAATCCTAATCAGGCCAATAATACCAACAATTCCCAAGCTCAAAACAATCCATCTTTTTTTCAAAGACACCCAATGATGTCAACCTTTGGTGCAGCTTTAGCTGGAACTTGGCTGGGCAGTATGTTGTTTGGATCTAACGCTGGCGCAATCGGAATGGCTGGTGCTAATGGCGGAGTTGCTGGAGGTGGAGGAATGTTTTCTGGGTTGATGCCAATTATTTTACTTGGATTATTAATTTGGGTAGTAATTAAATTTGCCAATCGCAAATCTTCTAACGGCAATATAATCAATGGCAATGTTGACAATCAAGGTGGTTTTGAAAATGGTGGTCCAATTGGATATGGTCAAACTGCTGAACATATTGCGTTGCAAAATATTGATCTGCCTGAAAGTGAAAAACAAAGATTTGCAACAATTTTAGTCAAGGTTCAACAAGCGTGGTCAAATCAGGATGTAGCAACATTAAAAATGTTAACTACCCCTGAAATGTCAAAATACTTCCTTGATTCTCTAAATCAAAATCAAAGCCAAAATCTGCAAAATAAAATTGAAAATCTTATCGTTTTATCAACAACAATTGGCGAGTCTTGGGAAGAAGATAATTTGCAATATGCCACTGTTGTTTTGAAATGGTCAGCGCTAGATTACAACATTAACACTGATAAAAATATTGATGATCCTTTGTATGTTTCTCAAGGTGATATGCACAATCCAAGCGAAATATCTGAGGCTTGGACTTTCTTGCGTTATGGTGCAAATGGCAACTGGATTTTATCAGCAATTGCACAAGTTTCTTAGAACCATCATAAATCTTTTTTAATCACAGATTTTGGCATATTTTTAGCGATTTTCTCACAAATTTTTTTGGAATATCGGGAATATTTTAAAAAATTTCGTGAGAAAAAGAGCAAAAATAGGGCGAAATATAAGGCAAAATTAATTAGCTAACAGTGTCTAGCATCTGCAATTGCTTTTTTCACTACAATTGGCGAAGTTCCGCCAAAGCTAGTTCGGCTTTTTACTGAGTTTTCAACGGTTAAAACTTGATAAATTTCTTTGGTAATTTTTGGTTCA
>CAMDOL010000114.1 GCA_945903615.1 Rickettsia typhi
TTCTATCCGTCGGTTAAAACCGACGGTAATTAACAACAAAAAATTTTCTAACTCAACGCCACTCTAGCCGCCGCAAGTCTTGCAATTGGCACGCGATAAGGGGAGCAAGAGACATAATCCAGCCCAGTTTTGTGGCAAAAATAAATTGAGTTAGGGTTGCCGCCGTGTTCGCCGCAAATTCCTAGTTTTAAATTTGGGCGGGTTTTGCGACCACGCTCGACGGCGATTTGGATTAATTCACCAACGCCATCCTGATCTAATTCAGCGAATGGGTCTTTTTCTAGAATGCCAGCTTTTTGATAATGAGGGAGAAAATTGCCAGAATCATCGCGTGATAAGCCAAAAGTAGTTTGGGTTAAATCGTTAGTTCCAAAACTAAAAAATTCAGCTTCCTGCGCGATTGATCCAGCCATTAAAGCCGCGCGTGGCAATTCAATCATTGTGCCAACCATATAATTAAGTTTGGTGCCGCTTTCTGTCTCAACCTGATTTTCAACTTTGATGATTAATTTTTTTAGGATTTCCAATTCTTTTCTTGTGGCAACGAGTGGGATCATAATTTCGAGCAAAACTTCATTGCCAGTTTCTTGTTTAACTTTTGATGCGGCTTCAAAAATTGCACGGGCTTGCATTTCATAAATTTCTGGGAAAGAAATTCCAAGTCGGCAGCCGCGGTGACCCAGCATTGGGTTTTGTTCGCTGAGTTGTAAAATTCGTCTTTTTACATAGTCAATTTCTACATTAGCAATTTTGGCAACTTCAACAATGTCGCTCTCTTTGTGCGGCAAAAATTCGTGAAGTGGCGGGTCAAGCAGGCGAATAGTGACCGGAAGTCCAACCATAATTCTGAAGATTTCTTCAAAGTCTTTGCGTTGCATTGGCAATAATTTATCTAGGGCTTTTTTTCTGCCTTCAACTTCTTCAGATAAAATCATTTGGCGCACAGAAATAATGCGATCTTCACTGAAAAACATATGTTCAGTTCGGCATAAACCAATACCTTCTGCGCCAAAGTCACGGGCGGCTTGGCAATCAAGTGCGGTTTCGGCATTGGTTCTGACTTTTAATTTTCTCACCGCATCCGCCCAGCCCATTAGAGTTTGAAAATCTGCCGATAAATTTGGTTTTAAAGTTGGCACTGCGCCTAAAATAACTTCGCCATTTGAGCCATTAATCGTTATTAAATCACCTTCCAAAACCTTCACGCCATTTGCTATAAAATATCTTCCTGCTACATCAATTTGCAATCCTGGGGCACCAGAAACGCAAGGCGTTCCCATACCGCGTGCCACAACTGCGGCGTGCGAAGTCATTCCGCCTCGGGCGGTTAAAATGCCTTGAGAAACATGCATTCCTTTGATGTCTTCAGGGCTGGTTTCAATTCTAACTAAAATAACTTTTTCTTTTTCTGCGCGTTTTTCTGCGTCAGCCGAAGAAAAAACTACCACGCCAGAAGCTGCACCAGGAGAGGCTGGAAGACCTTTGGCAATAACTTGCACTTTTGCTTTTGGATCAAGCGTTGGGTGCAAAAGTTGATCCAAAGATTCTGGATCAATCCTTTTAATTGCTTCATTTTTATCAATCAAACCCTCATTGACCATATCCACCGCAATCTTGATTGCTGCGGCTGCGGTGCGTTTTCCATTTCTGGTTTGAAGCATCCACAATTTGTTATTTTGAACTGTAAATTCAATGTCTTGCATATCTTGATAATGCAATTCTAGCTTTTGATAAATCTCAACTAGCTGGTTATAAACTGCTGGCATTGCTTCTTCCATTGAAGGCAAGGTTGAGTCAGATTCTACTCGATCTTTTTTAGTGATATTTTGCGGCGTTCTAATGCCTGCCACTACATCTTCTCCTTGTGCGTTGATTAGGTATTCGCCGTAGAAATTTTTATCGCCAGTGGAAGGGTTGCGTGTAAAAGCCACGCCAGTAGCACAATCATCGCCCATATTTCCAAAAACCATTGACTGAACATTAACCGCCGTTCCCCAGCTTTCAGGGATATTATTAAGTGTGCGATAAGTAATGGCGCGGTCATTCATCCATGAAGAAAACACCGCTTTAATTGCACCCCAAAGCTGCTCATTAACATCTTGCGGAAATTCTTTTCCGGTTTCTTCCAAAACTTTTTCTTTGAACGCAACGGTCAATTCTTCCAAATGATCCGCGGTTAAATCGGTATCGGCGTGGATTCCTAGTTCTTGCTTTTTTTCTTCCATCAGCACTTCAAAATTGTAGTGATCAACTTCCAAAACCACATCGGAATACATTTGAATAAAGCGGCGGTAAGAATCAAAGGCAAATCTTTTATTGTTACTTTTTTTAGCTAAGCCCAAAACAGTTTTATCATTGAGTCCTAAGTTCAAAACCGTATCCATCATTCCCGGCATTGAAGCTCTAGCGCCGGAGCGAACTGAAAACAAAAGGGGGTTTTCTTCATCACCAAATTTGATTCCCAAACTTTGTTCCATAATTTTTAAAGATTCAGCAACTGCAATTTCTAATTCTTTTGGGAAGTTACGATTATTTTTGTAGTAAATATCACAAACTTCAGTAGTGATTGTAAAACCCAGCGGCACTGGCAAGCCAAGTTTGGACATCTCCGCCAAGTTTGCTCCTTTGCCACCTAAAAGGTTTTTCATTGAAGCATCACCCTCAGCTTTTCCGTCGCCAAAGTTATAAACTAATTTGTTGTTAGACATTTTTTAAAATTAAAAGTTAGTGTGATAATAAATTGAATTCTTTAATACTGGTCTCAACACCATTTACAACCAACGCCAGCTTGTGCCAGCTTGTGCCAGCTTGTGCCAGCTTGTGCCAGCTTGTGTTTGTCGCCATAATATTTTCTAGTCCCTTATTATTTGGCAAATTTTATTTTTTTCTGATTGATTAGGAGAAAAGAAAAACTCAAATTCTGTTCCAAACTATTGGCAACTTTAACCAAGTTTTTTTGTAAATCAAATGGTTGTAGATTTCTTTGGGTGCCTTGAAAAAATTCTAATTTTTTCAAGGCGCCCTTGAGCTGCAACATTTATTTGATGGAACTTAATATCCTCTCAAAAACCTGTTCAACATTCATTTGTGAAGTATCAATCTCAATGGCATTATCAGCTTTTTTGAGTGGAGAAACTGCGCGGTTTTTATCTTGCTCGTCGCGGGTTTTTAGTTGTTGCAGGATTAAATCATAATCCGCTGGCATTAAATTTTCTTGCAATTGCTTGAAACGCCGCGTCGCCCTCACCTCGGCGCTGGCGGTAATAAAAAATTTATAATTAGCATCGGGGCAAATCACTGTGCCAATGTCTCTTCCTTCTAAAACTGCACCCTGTTTTGTTTGCAAACCATTTAAAGCAAAATTGCGCTGTAAATCAAAAATTGCCTGACGAATCAAAGGCTTTGCTGCGATGATCGAAGCGGCTTTGCCAATCTCTTCATTATGAAGCTCAGTAGATTCTAAATCTAACTCAACTAGTTTTTTGCAAAGTGGAATAATTTTGGTTTCATCATTTTCTAAATCAAATCCACCATCCAAAGCCAAAAATGCAATCCCCCGATAAAGCCCGCCAGTGTTGAGGCAAGGCAAGGCAAAGTGTGCCGCAACTTTTTTGGCAATCGTTCCTTTGCCAGAAGATGACGGGCCGTCGATGGCGATGAGGAGGTTTTTATTAAGCATTTTTAAACTCCACTCCAAAGCTGGAAAATATCTGCATAAAATTTGGGAAGCTGGTTTTGATCATTTCACAATCGTCGATTTGAACGCCGCTTTTGACTCTTAAGCCCATAATTAAGAATGACATTGCAATGCGGTGGTCGAGGTGGGTTTTGATTTGGGCGATGTTTTGTTGCTCTTTGATTCCGCCAATAACTTCGAGAGAATCTTCACCAACTTTAGCTTCAACTCCACAAGCTTTTAAGCCGTCGGCGATTGCAGCTAAGCGATTGCTTTCTTTTACTTTTAATTCGGCAAGACCATTCATTTTGGTAATTCCTTTAGCATTTGCTGCGGCAACGGATAAAATTGGATATTCGTCAATCATTGAAGGGGCGCGTCTGGCTGGCACTTCAATTCCTTTGAGTTGGGAATATTCAACCACAATATCAGCAACTTTTTCGCCACCAACTAATCGTTGATTGATAAGTTCAATATTGCCGCCCATTTCTTTTAAAGTGGTGATTATGCCGTCACGCAAAGGGTTGACGCCCACATTGTTGATTTTGATTTTTGAGTTTGGAGTGATTAATGCGGCAACGATTATGAAAGCGGCGGAAGAAATATCACCGGGAACGACAAAATCTTTGGCGGCAAAATCATTGCAACCGTTGATGATTATTTTGCGAAC
>CAMDOL010000115.1 GCA_945903615.1 Rickettsia typhi
TGATCTGTCAACCTTTTTTCGGACACTAAATTAAGCAGATTTGAAGTATTTCCTATTTAGAGGTGCCCGTTAGTTAATTCAGTTTTTAAAGTATGGAAGAACACAATAAATTGAAGGGTAGTTATTGTCTAGATTGTCTAGTTTGTTGGGTAATTGTCAGTCTCAAAATTGGCATAATTAAAAAATTGGGGTGCTAATTTTGATATTTTTTGCATCATTTCCTCCCCCAATTCCCCAGCAAAAACCTCACCGCTTTTTTCTTCCGATTTTTATCTAATCCCCGATGAATTTTTACCCTCTCTTTTACATGTCCAAACATCCCTTCTAAATGATTATTTGTCGGCGGAATATTTGAATTTTTAATGTCGCTGTAAGTAAAAAGATAAGACAAATTAGTTTCAATAGATTTAAAACCAGACCTCAAAGCCCCGTATTTATAGCTTCCAAACTCATTCCTTTGACTTAGAAAATAACAATACTGATCCTTAAGTTTATAAAAATCATCAATGAATTTTTGGTGAAATTCTGATTTGCAAAGCAGATACATCAACTCCTTCAAATCCTTGCCACAGCTTGATCGCGGTCTATCGGTAATATATCTTCTCACAATCGCTTTTTGATGGAATAAGCACATTTGAATTGGAATGTTGCCAAGAAGTTTTCTGATATTGTTTATATATCCTCTTCTGCCATCAATTGTAATGTTTAGAATGCTGTAATTAGCTGCTTTAATAGCGTTTATACCTTCTTTAAAATCCTTAACTGATTCGGTTTTAATTTCTTTGAAATAGATAACTTTCTGACCATCATGAAAAACTAAAAAGCCATATTCTCGATCAAAGAAAGTGGCATCAATTAAAAGATTTATTGGTTTGATAATATCTTGCAAATCATTTTCCTGTAAGCCTTCAATGGTATTGAACTTATCAAATTCTTTGGTTAGTTTTGGATAGGAAATATTAAGATTTGAACATATTTCTGTAAATGTTTTCCTGCATATGAGCCATGATTTATAGGCTTTGAGGTAGTTTTTTCTTTTGCCTCTTTGCTCACTCCATTGATAAAAACATGAGCCACATCTGAACTTATTTTTACCCCTCCTGATACCATTCTTTTTTGCTGAAAATTGATCACATTTTAGGCACTTTTTTTGACATGTTTTTTAGTGTAAAACTAACATGAATTTTATTCACAAACTAACACATCTTATAAGTTTTTTTTAAGATTTTCTGGTGGAGATAGGTGAGGTAAGGTTTAGGGGGTAGAATTAGCACCCCATTCTTTTAATTATGCCTCAAAGTTTCTGCAAAACTATCTTTTGTTTTTTGGTCAGAAAAAATTAATTTTTTAGTGATGATGGTGATTAATCTTTTCCAGAAAATTTATCGATAATTGATCGACCAATCTTTTTTGTTGCACCTGCACCGCGTTTTTGAACGGCGCTAATTGCGCCAGAAACTTTATCGCGCATAACTCCAATCCCTGCAATATCATCTTTTCCGTCTGGCAATGCATTGCCGCCCATTAAGTTTGAGGCAATCCCTGGAATTCCATCCATAAATTTGGCAAGAATATAGATGATTAAAACTGCCTTCATCATTGTCAGAATTTTTTGCCGACCATTATCACTAAAGAAATCTTTTATTATCGGTAGAGCAATTCCAAGTGGTTCTAAAGCTGGAATTTGACCAAAATTTTCATTCTTCAAGTTCATCATACAAGCAACGCTGTCTGACATTGGATCAAGAATTTTATTGCCAGCAGCAATATCGCAAGTTGTGACTGGGTTCGTGTTATCTCCCAATCCACTATCCGCGGCAATAACGGTTTTAGCTCCGTTTTTATCTACACAAATTTTATCACAGACAATTTCTTTGGTAGGAGCTTGACCACTAAAGGTGGCGCTGCCAGTTACTAAAGTTTCAAAAATAGTGATGAAGAAACCCATATAAGCGAAGAGAATGATGGGTTGCAAACTATAACCAATCAGGTTACTTAGCCACCTGTCAAACAGCGGTTTTGTTTTAGCAAATAAAGCGGCGGTTATTGTGATTGGCGAAACATAAACCAATAAAATAATCGCAAAGGCAGAAGTTAGGAAAATGTGTAACGCTCTAAGGCCAGCAATGATCATAAAAAAGCCAAAAGACATAGTTAGAACTGCAAAATAAACCCCAATTGCACCAGCTGCTGGGCTGATTAGTGCCGGGATAATTATTTTGGCAATATTGGCAACGGTAGCGGAAGGGCCAAAACCTAAATAGCGAGCGATTTTACAATCAAAAGTATCAAACACTGCTAAATATTCTTTGCCTTGAGGATATACAGAAGCCATCGTTTTGGTTCCGTCAGGAAGGCTAACTTTGCCAAATTGACAACCATCCCTCTGAATTTCCAGTGGACTAGTTTTGACATTCATCACAATCGTCGAGAAGGTCGTGGATGCTTTGTAGACGCCATCAAAGAAGAATGTTTGCCATGCGCTGCCAGTGGCAAAAAACAATACCAGACCAATCTTTACGATATACATTATTAACTCAGAATGCTTAAAAGGCGTTCCAGTCAGGAGCATTTTAAAGCCTTGCATCACAATGGAGATAGTCAAGACTAGCTTGATAGCATCTTTGAGATGATCTTGAATATAAAAGAAGAATGATTGCTGCGCTACTTGCTGACCTTTTTGATATTGATAAAAATTGGTGAAGCATTTGCCATCTTTATCAGGATATTCATTTATATCTCCGCATAGTGTATGGCCAGCTTTGTTATAAAAAACATTCTCCAAAGTTTCTTTAACGCATTGTGCCATTGGGGCGGTAAAATGTTTTTGAACACCAGTGAAAACGCCAGTGTTATAGCCATATTCATTTTTGGAATCTCCAATAAAGTTAAGACAAGCACTAGAAAAATATGGAGAGGAGAGATTGGTGTCGTAGATATAGTTAGTGCCACCAACAATCACGCAATGGTTGAGATATTGGCAGTAGTTTTTGCATTTACCGGCTTTGCTATTAAAAGAGCAATCAGGGTTTCTAATTTCACTTTTGGTGCTGCAGGTTTGATTGGAGATGTCAGCGGTGGAGATGGCAACAAAATCATTTCCAGCGCCATTGCCATCTCGATAATAATCACATTCAGTGCTGCCGCCGCCAAGGTTAAAATTATAAGGGCAAAGATTGTTGGTGTGGACACAAACCATTCTATTGCTGCTATCATTATAGTTGGCATTGTAGATTACTCTGTTATTTCCTGGGCCAATTGAGCACTCACTACCAGCTTGGCAAAATTTATGTTCAGTTTTGATATTTTTTGCTTCTGGACACAATGATACATAGCCGCCAGTTGAACAATATTTTCTTTCTATGCAAACATTTGTGCTGCTTTTATTGTGGCAACATTTATAGGCATAATCATATTCATCGATTCTTTTTTTGCTAAGAGATTGGTTGTTGTTAAGAGAATCACTTTTGTTGAGCCGATAGTTGAATCTTTCACAAGCATAATTACCCGGTTCAGTGCCGCGCATATAATATTTTTGTGCTGGATATTTTGTGCCATCGGGCATTATGACTAGATTATCGCCGCTTCCAGAAACAAAAGACCGAGTAACATCTGGACAAGCATTGTCGCTAATATCCTCCCTTTCTACCCCGCCATAGTACCATTCGCGATATTCTGATTGACTAAGTCCGTCTTTTAATTTTTTGCAATCGCTAGAAGTTGCGTCCTTAGAAGTTGCGTCCTTATTGCACTCCGTGATCCATCTTTTGACGACGGCTTCAACAATGCTTTTTTGGTGAGGAATATTTCTGGATAGAGATTGACTGTTCCAGCGCGTCCAATTGTGATCAACACCACCACCACAAATAGAGCTATTTTTATAAGCATCCTCAGCAATTTCGTGTTGAATTTTTATTCCACCAATAAAAGCTCCTAGCTCAGCAGAAGCAGTGGCAGCAGATGCACAGCATCCTGCATTTGTATTGGAGGCACATTTTACGACTCCCATAACAATATCTCTTGCATCTTGCAGTGGCGATGGAAGAACTCGAGGAATTGTGCTGCCACTGCCACAAGAACGATTCATTATCGGAATGGTAATTTTAAGCGCGGCATACAAAGGCAAAACAACTGACCAGCAAGAAAGATTGGCTTCATCAAAAGAAAAATCATCCCCACCATTAAGTGCGTTATAATCTAGGTTTCCAGGGGAGGGAGACTCTGAAGAGATTGATCCGTCCGAAGGTGTGCAATTACGAAACCGATCTTTAGTTCCAGATTCAGCATTGACCGGTGTGATTGCCAGACCAGATAACA
>CAMDOL010000116.1 GCA_945903615.1 Rickettsia typhi
ATATTTCTGAGGATTTTTTGAGTAGAAATTTCATTACTTTTTGGTGGAATATTTCCATATTTCACCAAAAATAATGGAATTTATGCCAAAAAAGACCAGAAAGATCAATTTTTCTAAAACATTGTTTTAGTTGTTCAGAGGTTCCTATAGTTTAAAATGAGAACTGGTATTAATTATCGAATTGAATTTGATAATAAAGTTCAGCATTTTACAAGGCTGTTTATGAGCTATTGACAATATGGGAATGTTGCAAGCCAACTTTTGAGATTAGATAATACCAAAGTTCATCTTAAATTCATCTTTAAGCAAAGTATTTTTGAGGAAAATTGCGACCAATAATGCAAGGGTAGCAGGCTCTGCCTCTTGCATTCTCCAAGCAAATTTTTATCACAGACTTTGTTTGCAACTCCTTGAGATTAGAAAAATAAAAAATTATTGAGTTTATGGTTTGAAGAAATTAGATTTGCGACTGTCCCACTATGATTAAGAAACCTCTGAACAACTAAAACAATGTTTTAGAAAAATTGATATTTCTGAGGATTTTTTGAGTAGAAATTTCATTACTTTTTGGTGGAATATTTCCATATTTCACCAAAAATAATGGAATTTATGCCAAAAAAGACCAGAAATATCAATTTTTAGTTGTTCAGAGGTTCCTTAACTGTGAGATGAGGAATAAAGGCTTTCATCGATCCATAACCTTTAAAATCAGTTAAAATCAGTCATTAAAACGCTATTTAAAACATCAACATTTAAGCTTTATAAATTTCATTATTGATCAACTCAACAACTTTTGCAAACTCAGCTTTTAGATCGTCGAAGATTTTAGTTTTATTTTTAAGATTTTCTTTTGAATGTTCGTGAGCATATTTTAAAATTTTAGACATTTGAAAAGCGCCAATGGATGATGAGGCACCCTTAAGAGAGTGAGATGCCTTACACCAAAGATCGTTATCATTGTCCGCTAATGATTTTTCCATTTTAGCAATATTGCCATTAGCACTATCGAAAAACAAAAGACACAATTCTTTTTTAAAAGCTTCATCACCAGAGGTCATCTCCTTCAAAAAATCCATATCCATAGTTGGCACTTTGTTATAATCGTTCTCTGGTGCTGGTGTTGTATCTTCGTCAGATATAGAAGGGCTGGCAATTTTTGAGTCTTTGGTTTTCATAATTTGTAGAATTTGGTTAATAAATAAAGTTAAATACTTTTAGCTAATTAATTTTGTGGACACCTCTAAAAGTTAGGATTTTTAGAGGTGCCCTTCGACTAATTCACCACCAAACTTGGCACTATAGGGTCAAACTTGGTTTTAAATTTTTCAATATTTTTGTGATTAATGTTCAATTCAAAACTTCTTCTGCCCATCTGCACCGCAATCATTCCGCCTCTTTCAACAAAATCATCTTCAATGCTCATAGAAACAATTTGAGCTTTATTAGCAATTGTAATTACCGAAGACAAATTGTTGTCTTTGCTTTTGGCAACATAAAGCATTTTGCAAAGATGCCGAGACAAAGACACAGAAAGTTGATCTTCATTTTTTAAAAAAATCACATCCTCATTTTTTGCTTCAATCGCTACTACTACTTGATCATAACCATAAACACAAAGCCTGCCTTTTTGATCTTTTACCAATGTTTGAAAGTCATAAATAAAGCTAGCCATCGCTTGATAGGGATAATCGTTCTTGGCAAAAACCCCAACTGGTTTAACAGCAAGTGTTAGCAAAAATATAAATAAAGTTAATTTTTTCATTATGTGGTTTGTCATAACAAGTTTATATGCTTATTTTTTACTCACACAACATGAGTTTTTTATCACTTCACAATTGCGGTCAGTTTTATCCAACCGCAATTTTGGGCACCTAAACGCTAATTATTAAAAACTCACTGCGGTTTTGAAGTAGATCGTTCTACCCACCTCGGTTTTGTTTGAAAATAATCCCTCGCCAAATTCTTGGTGTTTTTTGTTAAAAAGATTTTGCACTCCAACACTAAAATCAAGATGGGAGTTAAATAAATAACCCAATCTAGTGTCAAACCTTGAATATGAAGGAACTCCAGCAAAAGGAGTTGTTGTATTGCCAGATAGAGGCAGAGAATCTACATAATAGTAAATATTATCAAACTCAATTTTAGGGGTAATATTGTAGTTAGATCTAATGCGAAATTGACCTGTCGGGGATTGACCTTCGCCATTAGATAATTTAAAACTTGGGCTATTATCTGACGATCCAGCTCTGGTCTTTAAATCCAATTTCAAAAAATCATAACCCGCTTCCAATCTCCAATCATCCATCGCTTGCCATTTGGCAGTAATTTCTGCTCCATATGATTTGCCCTCGCCCAAATTCTGAGCGGTAGGCACTCCATTCAAAGTGTCAAAAGTTCTGAGCTGATTATAATCATTATAAAAAGTGGCAATATCAATCAAGCTGGATCTAGTTGTCTTTATTCTATATCCAAATTCATATGAAATCACATTTTCAGAGTGATATGACTTGCTGCCAGCTTGCAGAGTTGATGATGGGCTTATTTTCATTTTTAGACCATCTTCTCCTCTGGTCGGCGTTCTAACCGCCCTAGAAACTGAAGCCCAAACTGTTTGATTGCGTGAAGGATATAGGGTTAATTTGGCACTAGGCTGAGCTTCAACACCAGTATAATTGTTGTGCTCAAATTTTGAACCAATAGTTAAATAGAGCTTATCGGCAATCAAGCCAATTTTATCCTGCAAAAAAGCACTAAATATTTCATTGGTCATATTGTTCGGAGTATATTCTAGAGGCACAACACCACTCTTTAGAGCTACTTCGTTAATATGGTCTTGAATTAGACGATAACCCAAACCCCAAATAAATTGATTTTGGTGATTAAAATCATAAAAATGTTGGAAGTTAATATCAGCAGTTCTTGTGGCTCCCTGTATTATGCCAGCATTAAGTTGATCATAATCTAAATAGGTTTGGAGAGAAAAACTTGATTGATTGGAAATGGTTTTATCCCAACTAACAACCACATTAGCACCTGTAGAATATTTATCGGTTGCCACAGGAGAAGCTTTTAATTGCTGAAGGTTAAAATAATTTTCAGCTTTGCCATTTCGCACATCACCATGAACTGCTATTATATTGTCTTTAATTGATCTGATATCATAGCGAAAACCAGCTTGAGATTGTCTATATCCATCATCATTACCCTGATCACTATTTAGTTTATCCATCTGATTGCGATTTGTCTGTTTAGCATAAACACGGTAGTGGTTGAGACTCTCCGTTCTGCCACCATATCTAACTTCAGCAATTGCCTTATCTTGATTGCCAACAATGCCAGAGATATATCCACCTTGAGTATCAACCGCATTTTTGGTGATAATGTTGATCACACCATTCACCGCATTAGCACCCCAAATTGCTCCACCTGAACCACGAATCACCTCAATTTTTTCAACATCTTCCAAGAGATAATCTTGCACATCCCAGAACGATCCAGAAAAAATTGGGGTATAAACCGTTCTGCCATCAATCATAATCAACAACTTATTAGAAAATTGAGCATTAAACCCACGAGCAGAAATTGCCCATTTATTTCCATCTATTCTTGCCACTTGCAAACCGGGAACCAATCTCAAAGCCTCAGGAATGCTGGTTGCACCTGATCTTCTAATATCTTTTGCAGATAAAACATAAACTGAAGAAGCGACATCAAAAGCATCTTCATTTTTTTTAGAAAGCGAAAAAACATCAATATCAAAAAGTTGATATGGTGCATCAGATTTGCTTTTTACTGAAGCATTTTGAGTTGAAATGGGCGTTGCTGTGACAGAAGCAGCAACAGAGAACTCGGCACTCATCAAAGAAAATAAAGATGTTAATCCTAATAATATTTTTTTCATAAATTTAGTGATTCTTAGGGTTAGTCAAAATCAGTCACAGCAAGTTAAACAACAACAACAATTGGACAACAATCTATATTATTAAATTGTGGTTTTTTTGGCGCTGCAATTTTGTCTAATATAAAAGATTTAACTCCAATTCTATTCAAAGAAAGATGAGAATTGCGATTATTTTTCAAAGTAGCGATACCAAGTATATATTTAATATTATTGGCTCTACAATAATTGCCTATACTAGAAAATATATTGTCAATTATTTGACCTCTAAAGTTCCTATCCGAAGCAATTGCAGAAATTTCGCCATATAAAACTTCACTCAAATCAATATCAATATTTTTACAAATTTCTGGATATGTAAAATGCAGTGTTGGATCTTCATGA
>CAMDOL010000117.1 GCA_945903615.1 Rickettsia typhi
ATGACTTGTTATATGAAGACCAATTTTTTATTCTGTATTTTGCTTTAGTCATGGATCATTTAAATGTGTTAAAGGATACATGGCTAAGGCTTTATTACTTTGGTTTATTTGGCAAGTAGTTTTGGTTTTTAGTTATGCAACAAAGCCCATTATTTATTTAATAATTATCAATCATTTTAAAATGATTGCATATGCCAATCTTATATTTCAGAATATTGCATCACATCTTCAAAAACAAATAAATAATCTACTATGAAAACATTATTTGACCAATTAAAACTCGGTGATTTAACTTTAAAAAATCGCATTATAATGGCTCCACTTACCAGAATGCGTTCCTTACAACCGGGGGATATTCCTCAGCAATTAAATGCTGAGTATTACGCTCAAAGATCAACTGCGGGTTTGATAATTTCAGAGGCAACTCAAATTAGTCAACAAGGTAAAGGTTATCCGGCAACCCCCGGTATTTACACCAAAGAACAAATAGACGGCTGGAAATTAGTGACCGAGGCAGTACATAAAAAAGGTGGCAAAATATTTTTGCAGCTATGGCATGTTGGTAGAATTTCGCACTTTTCACTTCAACCAAATGGAGGTTTGCCAGTTGCACCTTCGGCAATTGCTGCACAAAATAGCGGCACTTATACTGCTGAGTGGAAACCGACCCCAATTTTAACTCCAAGAGCGTTAGAAACTGCTGAAATTTCTGGAATAGTTGCTGATTATAAAAAGGCTGCTCAAAATGCTCTGGAGGCTTGCTTTGATGGTGTTGAAGTTCATGGTGCTAATGGTTATTTGTTGGATCAATTTTTACAAGATGGTTCAAACAAAAGAACTGATAATTATGGTGGTTCAATTGAAAACCGCTCGCGTTTATTGTTGGAAGTGGTTGACGAAGTAATTGGGGTTTGGGGCGCTGGCAAAGTTGGTGTGCGCCTTTCGCCTTATGGAACTTTTAATGATATGTCCGATATTGATCCGGTGGCTTTATTTGGTTATGTTTTACAAAATTTAGACCAAAGACAAATTGCTTTTGTTGATTTAATTGAGCCTCGCTCTTCTTCCGCTGGCGGGGGTGACTCTAATGTTTCGGATGTGCCAATTACTTCAGAAATTTTTCGTAAAAACTTTAGCGGAGTTTTAATTTCAGCGGGCGGATATGATATTGCTTCAGCAAAAGAAGCGATTTTTAAAGGCAATATTGACGCGGTTGCTTTTGGAAGACATTTTATTGCTAATCCCGATTTGCCAAAAAGAATCCTCGAAGATAAACCTTTAAACGAATATGACCGCACTACATTTTATGGCGGCACAGAAACAGGATATACTGATTATCCATTTTTAGATTAATAATTTTTTAACCTTAATAATAAATATTTATGAAAACATTAATTGTAAAATATTTGCCAACTGGTTCTGGCTCTAATACCAAAAAACTTTTAGATTTATTTCTAGAAGCAAGTAAAAATCAAAATATTGAAACTGTTGATTTGCTAAAAACTTTACCACCAATCTTTAACGAAGCATCACTTCAGGCTTATTACAAACGCAATTACGGCGGGCAAAAATTATCAGCTGATGAAGCAAAATTATTGCAAGAAAATGACAAATTAATTGTCCAATTAAAATCTGCCGATATTTTGGTAATGGCTTATCCAATGCACAACTTTGGAATGCCAGCTGCGGTTAAGGCTTATTTAGATGCGGTAATTTTTAATGGCGAAACTTTTGAAATGGGTAAAAAATTAATGGCTGGTAAAAAGGCTTTAACCTTGTTCACATCAGGAGGAATCTACGCTGAAGAAAGTTTTGGATTTGATTATCCAAATTGGAATACTGTTAAATTATTAGCTAAAATCAACTTTGGTTTTATGGGCTTTGATCAATCTGAAGTTGTTGGAACATCGCTTCGTGATCCAGAAAATGCAGAAGAAAGGCTTGAGCAAATTAAAGCAAAAATTAACAACATAATCAAAAACTGGTACTAAAAAAATGCAAAATTATTTAATAATCTCCGCTTCTAGCGATATAGGCTTTTTGGTTGCTAAAAATTTAAAAGAGCAAGGCAAAAATATTTTTATTACCGCCAGAAATTCTCAAAATTTAGAGCAGCTCAAAAGCGAATTAAATTGCGAAGGCACTGTTTTGGACGCTACTGATTTTGTTGCCACCGAAGCCGTTTTTGTCTCGGCCGCACAAAGTCTGGGAAGTATTGATGGTGTCGCTAATTTTGCCGGCTCGGTCATTTTAAAACCGGCACACTTAACTTCTTTTGAAGAATATCTAGCAACCATAAATGCTAATTTAACCACTGCTTTTTCGGTTGTCAGATCAGCTGGAAAATATATGAAAAATGGTGGTTCAGTAGTTTTGCTTTCATCTGCGGCGGCGATGCAAGGCATTGCCAACCACGAGGCAATTGCTGCTGCCAAAGGTGGTGTTATTGCTTTGGCAAAATCAGCTGGCGCAACTTATGCTGCACAAAATTTGCGCTTCAATGTTGTTGCACCTGGTTTAATTGCAACCAAACTTACTTCTAAAATTACTAATAATGAAAACGCTCTCAAATTTTCTGCGGCAATGCACGCTTTGGGCAGAGTTGGTAAAGCTGAAGATGTGGCGAATATGGTTGAGTTTTTGCTTGGTCATAAAGCTAATTTTATTACTGGGCAAGTAATTGGTGTGGATGGCGGGCTTTCAAATTTGCAACCTAAAATCAAAATATAATGAGCTATTTAATCACTGGAGGAACTGGTTTTGTTGGCAAAAAATTAATTGCCAATCTTGTGCAAAATCAGCAAAAAATTATTGTACTTACTCGCAGCAAAAACAAAGCTGAAAAATTATTTGGCAGCAAGGTGAGGGCGGTTGAAAATTTAGCAGAAATTTCAAATTCTGAAAAAATTGATCACATCATCAACCTTGCTGGAGAGCCAATTGCCGATAAAAGATGGAATGAAAAACAAAAACAAATTTTGATTAATAGTCGCATTCAAAACACTCAAAATATTATCGATTTAATTTCTAGGTTAGAGCAAAAACCAAAAACTTTAATCAACGCTTCTGCCATTGGTTTTTATGGTTCAAGAGGCGATGAAGATTTAGATGAAAACTCCTGTGCTGGAAAAGAATTTACCGCAGATCTTTGCCAAAAATGGGAAGAATGCGCCAATCAGGCAAGTGGCTTTGGAGTTAGGGTTTGTCTAGCTAGATTTGGAATTGTTTTAGGACAAAATGGTGGCGCATTAGCAAAAATGTTGCCAGCCTTCAAACTTGGTTTGGGTGGAAAAATTGGTAATGGTGAACAATTTATGTCATGGATTGACATTGATGATTTGGTGGCGGCAATTAACTTTTTAGTTGCAAATCAAAACCTTAATGGCGTTTTTAATTTTACCGCACCACAACCAGCTACCAACCAAGAATTTGCCACAACCCTAGCCAAAATCCTCAATCGCCCAGCATTTTTTAATATGCCAGCTTTAGTGGTTAAAATTTTATTTGGTAAAATGGGTGAGGCATTGCTTTTAAATGGTCAAAAAGTTTTGCCAAAAAGATTGCTGGAAAGTGGGTTTAAATTTGGTTGTAAGAATTTAGAAGTTGCTTTAGAAAAATATTAATTCTGCTAACATCATCATCTCAACTCAAGCTGGTATATTGCTCAGCGGTATATTATTCAGCTTGCCCAATACTAACTTAACTTTAATTGATCATTGAGTTATACCAACCAATCAAAGCGCAGTTGAAAATCTTTCTGGTGAGGTGGATGCGAGCAAAGTTGTTTTTTTTATCATTAAAAAAATCGTTAAACAAAAAAATGCTGGCAGATTTGGAAATGCTTAAAAAATCGGATTGTTTGACTAATGGGTTGATAATATAAAATAAAACTCAAAAAAACTTCTCACCAAACTTTATATAAAATTGAAATTAAAGGTTTGAAAAATTATACAAAAGCCAAAGATAGGGTTTTAATTTCATTTTTAGATGCGATTTTGCTTGCAGTGTTTCTGTCTGAAAAGCCGTTTTTAGCTTTGGCACATACTTAAAAGACAATTTTTAGAGGTGCTCTTGAGAATCAGAGTTATCAATCAAGGCAGGTGGTGAAGATTATCACCTTGCAATTTTTTTAAATCTCAATTTTCGCCCTAGGGCGAAAATTTGGGGGCAAAATTCAAAATCGCCTATTTT
>CAMDOL010000118.1 GCA_945903615.1 Rickettsia typhi
GGCAAAAATATATTTTACCGATTGGCTTTTATGATCTTCTGGGCGATGAAGCCAGAGTTAATCAGGAGACGATTGATGTTTTGCTAAATAGTTTTTATGCCAGCAATTATCAATTAATCAAAACACCTTTGGTGGAGTTTGAAGAAAGCCTGATGGATAAAAAAGCAGATAAAAGAATTGATGATCAATCTTTTAAAACGGTTGATAATTTTTCGGGAAAAACTTTGGTAATCAGATCTGACATAACGCCCCAAATTGCAAGGCTTATGGCAACAAAACTACAAAACATTACAATGCCAATTCGCCTTTGTTATGTTGGTGATGTTTTGAAAACTAAAAATGAAAATTTATACGCCGATCGACAATTAACTCAGGTTGGAATTGAAATGATTGGCGACGACTCCTGCGCTTCTAATTTGGAAGTAATTGAGCTCACGCTTGCAGCTCTGAAAAAAATTGAGCTCTCGGATCTAATGATTAATTTTTGCTGCCCGCAATTTTTAGATATTTTTCTTGGTAATTTGAGCCTTGATAATGTTGATGATTTACGAGCTGCGCTATCTAGCAAAAACATTTCAGCAATTAAGAAATTGGCAGGAAAATTTGCTGACGATTTAATTTGTTTAGTTTTGGAAAATAGTAATTTTACTAAAATCAACAACTTGGTCAAAGGTTTGCCGCTTGATCAAAAAACTCAGCAACAATTAACAAACTGGCAGAAAACCATTTTTGATATTCAAAAAAATCATCCCGAAATTAACTTCTCAATCGACATTTTTGGCGATGAAGAATTTTCTTACCATAACCAAATTGGTTTCACAATCTTCGCCAAAGGCTTGTCCTACCCAATTGCAAGAGGTGGAGGATATTTAATCAATCAAAATATTCCTGCGGTTGGTTCAACAATTTACATAAATAATTTACGCAAAATTTTAGTAAAAAATTAGTCAATACAAACAATAAATATGCGCCCTTCTAAAAGAAAAAGAGATCAACTTAGAGAAATTAAGATTCAAACCAATGTTAATAAATATGCCGAAGGTTCGTGCATCATTGAATTTGGAAACACCAAAGTTTTATGCACTGCCTCAGTGGAAGAAAAAGTTCCGCCATTTTTGCGCGGCAAAAAACAAGGTTGGCTAACTGCCGAATATTCAATGTTGCCAAGATCAACTCACGAAAGAAACGGGCGCGATGTTTATCGCAGTTCAGCCAATGGTCGCACTTTAGAAATTCAAAGACTAATCGGAAGATCGCTGCGCGCTGTGGTTGATTTAGAAAAGTTAGGTGAAAGACAAATCATTATTGATTGTGATGTTTTACAAGCCGATGGTGGAACGCGTTGTGCTTCAATTACTGGTGGTTTTGTCGCTTTACAATTAGCAATTAATAAGCTGCTCCATAATCGCATAATTGATAAATCACCAATCATCTCACCGGTTTGCGCAATTTCTTGCGGTATTTACAAAGGAATGAGTGTGGTTGATTTGGATTATTTAGAAGATAGTAATTGTGATACTGATATTAATTTTGTTTTAACTGGTGGAAAAATTATTGAGGTGCAAGGCACAGCAGAAAAGGAGCCGTTTAGTTTTGAACAATTAAAAGAAATGTATGAATTAGCTGATGAGGCTGGAAAAGAAATTGAAATTCTACAACAAAAAGCAATTAAAAATTAATTTTGATCGATAAAGCGTGTAGACCATTTTTTTCAAATTCATCTTTTAAAATTTGGTTAATTTTACGGTGATTTTGAACCTGACTTTTTGCATCCAATTCTAAAGCAGAAATAATAACATCAAAATGCGTTTCTCCACTACCATCATCACCTAAATGCCCTTGATGCAAATAAGATTTGTTAATCACTTCCAGATTTTTTACGGTCAAATTTTCTGATAATTTATCGATTATTCTTTGTTTCATAGTATAATTTTTATACCTCAATCCCAACAAAAACTAATACCAATTTTTATTTGTTTAACATAGATAAAATATGGCTCGATTGATGATTTTAATCAAGATTAAGTTGTCTTGAACCAAAACGAATTTACTGGAATGAAGATTTTATTTGGGATGAAGATTTTATTGTTGATAACTCTGTTGATAAAATAGCCACTTACTAACAATTGAAAAATTTATAATATTTATCAACCAGATTAACATTTTATTAACAGTTTTATTGGTTGTTAATAAATAAAAATTATCAAAAAATATTCTGTTAATCAAAATTAATTAACAATATAATATTTTTATAAAACCTTATAAATAAAGGCTAAAAATTAGTTATTAACATTTTTATCAACAGTTTTTTAATAAATAATTCTGTGAATAAAATTGTGAATAAATTTTACAACCAAAAAATCAACACTAATAAATAATAATAAATTCTATCTAAATGAAAAAATTAATAAGAACACTTCAAGGAGAAAAATTTCAAACCCCGCCAATTTGGTTAATGAGACAAGCAGGAAGATATTTGCCAGAATATAGAGAGATAAGATCTAAGGCTAATAATTTTTTAGAACTTTGCTATAACCCAAAACTAGCAAGCCAAATAACCCTTCAACCAATTGATCGTTTTGGTTTTGATGGGGCAATTTTGTTTTCAGATATTCTGGTTATTCCAGATGCTTTGGGAGTTAAGGTTGAATTTGTAAAAAACGAAGGACCAAAATTACAAAAAACCTTGGATGAAAAATCCCTGTTAAGTTTGAATTTAAAAAATGTTGAAAATCACCTTTCTAGAGTTTTTGAAACTATCGAGCTAACCAAATCCAAATTAAACCAAAACACCACTCTTATCGGCTTCTCTGGCTCTCCTTGGACTATAGCAACTTATATGGTTGAAGGAGGAGGATCTAAAAATTTTGAGAATGTTAGAACTCTAGCAATTTCTAACCCACAATTTTTTTCTAAGTTGATAGAAATTTTAGTTGAAGCAATTTCACTTTATTTAATCAAACAAATTGAGGCAGGAGTTGAGGTTGTAAAACTTTTCGATTCTTGGGCGGGAATTTTACCAGAATCGCAGTTTCAAAAATGGGTGATAAATCCTAATAAAAAAATCATTGAAAATGTTCGAAAAAAATATCCGCTAATTCCAATAATTTTATTCACCCGTGGCGCCGGAGTTTTATATGAAAATGTTGCTTTGAATATTGCTAAGGAAATAAAAAATGTTGCTTTAGCGATTGATCAGAATTTACCAAAAAAATGGGCAAAAGAAGTTTTACAAAACAAACATCAAAGAATTATTCAGGGCAATTTAGATAACATTTTGTTGGCTTCAGGAAGTTTGGAAGAAATTGAAAAAGAAGTTTTAGAAATTGTTAATTCTTTTGGAGATTCACCTTTTATTTTCAATCTTGGTCACGGAGTTTTGCCGCACACACCGATTGAAAATATTGAGAGGGTTTTGAAGGTTTTAAAAAATTAAACAAATAAAAAATGACAATAACATCAAATCAATGCCGTGCAGCTAGAGAATTGCTTAATTGGACACAGGCAGATTTACAAAAAAAATCAAAATTAGGCATAGAAACCATTGGAAATTTTGAAAGAGGAACGGGTAATCCAACCCAAAGGACCTTGGATGATATAAAAAGAGCTTTTGAAGATGCTGGAATTGAATTTATTGAAGATGAAAAAATGGAAGGATTGAAATCGTTGAAAAAACGTAAAGTTAAAAAATCTAAATAATCCTTATCTCAAGCTATAGCTTAATTGTATTTCTAATGTTGTTTTGGTGCTCTCGGCATGATTCGAACATGCGCACATGGTTTAGGAAACCAATGCTCTATCCCCTGAGCTACGAGAGCAAAACGAAATGAAATTTATTGATATTATTTGAATGGTTCTAAAAAATTTGAGGCTTATGCAAAGAAGGTATCTTGCAAAAAAGAGTTTTACAAATTCTAGAATTTAACCTCCAATTCCAAAATATTTAAATCCAAAAATTTTAGCTTTTTTTACATCCAGCATATTTCTTAAATCTACAATCACATTACCTTTCTGCAATTGTTTTATTTTTTCTAAATCTAAATTTCTAAATTCTTCCCACTCGGTTGCAATCACGGTAGCATCGGCAGATTCTATGGCTTC
>CAMDOL010000119.1 GCA_945903615.1 Rickettsia typhi
ATGCCCGGAAGTCGCTCTTTTAAAGCCCGAAACCTCACCTTTAATTCGCACATAACCAAAATTATCTTCAACCATTCTTTTGATTGAGCGTGAAAATTCTGATACTGTGAATTCTGGGATGTTATGATTCATTTTTTCTCATAGCTAAAATTTAGTTGTTCAGAGGTTCCTTAATTAAGGGCGTCTTAAAAAAATTAGAATTTTTAGAGGTGCCCTTAAGTTTTTTTAAGAGTTTAATTAAATTATAAAAAATAAATCAAACTTTTAATTTTTCTAAAATCTCTGGCTCAATTTCGCCAACAGTTTTTAAGAAAAAATCACGATTAAAAAGTTCTGGGTGAGGAATTTGCAAAGCTTTGCCATAATCAATTTTTAAATCATCAATCGCCACAATATCAATATCAATTTCCCGCGGCGCCCATTTGCCCCTATATATTTTGCCTAGATCAATTTCAATTTTTTGAGTGATTTTTAAAATTTCTAAAGATGAGAATATTACTGAATTTATATCTGCCGAAAGAGCAAGATTATAAAAATCTATATCCCATTCTGGTGGAGAGTCTGGAAGCAATAAAGCTTTATTTTTTAAGATTGCAGATTGTTTGAGATTGGTTAAATCTAATTTGCTTTGCAGCAATTTTATTGCCTGATCAAGATATAATTGGCGATTGCCAATATTGGATCCGAGGCAAAAAATAATTCTTTGAAACATCTTTTGATTACTCCTCAACAATTTATAAAAGTCCGCCGCCCAAAACTTTATAGAGTTGGGTTAAATTTGCTAATTTTTCTTTTTCCAAATCAATTCTGCTTTGCTCAGCTAAAAATAATTGCCTTTGTGCGTCAGCAACATTTAATACCAGTTTTCATTTTAAACTATACATATTCAAAATATTTTTGAGGAAAGATTGATAAAAAAACAAAAGCTTTATGACCATACAGCTTGAGGCTTTTTGCCAATCTTTAGAGGTGCCTTTTACCAAAAAGATAAAGAATATGTGTAGTTTAGCTTTTGCAATTTTTAAAATGAAAATTGGTATAAAACAACCCGTAAAACATTACCAATCCCTTCCTGATATCTGGCATTAGAAATTTTGATCTGTCAATTGCATTTTTAAACATATTGAAAAATATTATTTACAACCTAAATAGGAGCGGCAGATTTTGCACTCCTTAAATTTAAACCTCCTAAAAAATGACCGAAGAAAAAACTGAGAACCCAGAAAATATTATCAACAACACCACAGAAACTGATCAAAATGATCAGCCCCCAACATCAGATCAAACAATTTCTTTACTTGAGGAAGAAAATAGAAACTTAAATGATCGCCTATTGCGCCTTGCTGCCGAGCTTGATAATACCAGAAAAAGAAATCGCGAGGAAGTTGATAAAGCTAATAAATATGCAGTTTCTAACTTTGCTGGCGATTTGGTTTTAGTAGTGGAGAATTTTTATTTAGCATCAGATAACTTGCCAGAAGAGGAAATTAATAAATCACCCTTGATCAAAAATTTTGCCGACGCAATGGTGATGACAAAAAAAGAATTGACTAAAACTTTAGAAAAATACGGCATTAAAAGAATTTATCCGAGCGGAGAAAAATTTGATCATAATTATCACGAAGCAGTTTCACAAGTTGCAGTCGAGAATGACGAAGAAGAAGGCACGATAAAACAAGTTATTCAAGCAGGCTACAGCATTGGTGAAAGGCTGATTCGTCCAGCTTTAGTAATAGTTGCAAATAAAAGCTAGAATCCTCTTGCAAAAAACAAAGTTAACCGCTAAATTGCCGGCTCTTTTTTGTGTCTGCATACAACTTTATTTTTTATTCCTCGCAATAAATCATAGCTCGGGATTGTAGCTCAGTTGGTTAGAGCAGGATGCTCATAACGTCTTGGTCGTAGGTTCGAGTCCTACCGGTCCCACCAATTTGAGATCAGTACAAATTAACAATTTATAATTTTAGAAAAATGCCAAAGTTAAAAACAAACAGCAGTGCCAAAAAACGCTTAAGAGTTACCGGAACTGGCAAAATCAAACATAAGCAAGCTGGAAAAAGACATGGTATGACCAAAAAAAGTGGTAGCCAAATTAGAAATTTAAGAAAGTCCGCAGTGCTTAGTGAAGCAAACACCGCTGGTGCTCTTAAATACTTAATGCCCTACAATCGCTAATAATAATTAATCAATTTCTGGAGTAAAAAATGAGTCACGTAAAAAGAGGCGTAACTAAAAGAGCCCGTCACAAAAAAATCTTAAACTTAGCTAAAGGCTATCGTGGCAGAGCAAAAAACTGTTTCCGCGTTGCTATTGAAAAAGTTGAAAAAGCCTTACAATATGCCTACAGAGATAGAAAAGTTAGAAAAAGAGATTTCAGAGGATTGTGGATCCAAAGAATCAATGCTGCTGTGCGTGAACAAGGTTTAATCTACTCTCAATTTATCAATGGTCTGAAATTAGCTAACATCGGTTTAGATAGAAAAGTTCTTGCTGATCTGGCAGTTAAAGAGCCAAATGCTTTCAATCAAATAGTAGAAAAAGCCAAAACCGCTCTTCAAAAATAATGATCAATGGTTAATGAATTAGGGCTTACGCAAAATCGCCAAATAAAATTTTTCTGGCAAACAAATTTGCGTAAGTCCTATGAATAATGATTAATAATTGATCATTAACCATTAACCACCAATCATTAATCATTAGATATGAAACTATTCACCGTCTACATCAAAAAATCAGAAGCTGACACAATAGAAGATTTATCTGTGGTGAAAAGCAACTTTTCTTATCTAGCCTTCCTTTTCAACATTCTCTGGTTTTTACAACACAAAATGTGGAAAGAAGCTGTCGCCCTCACCTTGGTTGATACAATTTTAGTAATCATTTGCCAAAAAGGTTTTTTTGGATCACTTGATGTTTTAACCATTGAGTTTGGCTTGTTGCTAATAGTGGGTCTAAACGCAGGATATTGGTATGAAAAGTATTTACTAAAACATAATTACCAATTTGTTGGTAGTGTTTTTGGTGAAAACAAAGACGAAGTAAAATTACGCTTTATTTCCAACTGCTTCAAAAGCGAAGAGCAAGGTCAAGCTTTCTGTCCGTCAATACTAAATCTAAAACACAACAAAGAATCATCGCAATATTTTACAATATAAAATATGTGGAAATCAAAAGTGGTTATCATTGATTACGGATCGGGTAATTTACAGTCAGTCTTCAATGCTTTGGAATTAGTTAAAAACTCTTCCCATCTTATTCAAATTTCCAGCAATCCCGCAGATTTAATATCCGCAACCTGTATAATTTTACCTGGCGTTGGTGCTTTTGGTGACTGCATTTCTAGCCTTAAAGCTATTGATGGAATGGTTGAGGAATTGCAAACTCAAATTCTAAAAAACAAAAAACCATTTTTAGGAATTTGCGTCGGTATGCAACTTCTCGCCGATTTTGGTTTTGAATATGGCAAACATTCTGGTCTTGGTTTTGTGGCTGGAGATGTGGTTGAAGTTAATAATCAAAACAACACTTTGAAGGTTCCTCATATTGGCTGGAACAACATCTCAATTAAAAAACCTCACCCAGTTTTAAATGGAATTAAAGATGGTGAACATTTTTATTTTGTGCATAGCTTTTATTTTATTCCCAAAAATCAAAACGAAATTATCGCAACCGTAAATTACGGATCAGACTTAACCGCAATAATCTCCAAAGAAAATATCATCGCCACCCAATTTCACCCCGAAAAAAGCTCTGACGCTGGATTGCAATTACTTAAAAACTTTATCTCATAAAAATGACACCCCTCAAATGCAGCAAATGCGTTTGCGAACACACCTATGAAGATGGCGATATTTATGTTTGTCCAGAGTGTTTTTTTGAATGGTCAAAATATTTACAAAAGAATTAGAAAAAGAAGAGGAGCCAGAAGTGATTAATGCCATTTCCTGCCCCTAAATACCCAATAGAACAAAATATTTTTGAGGATAAAATTAAGGAACCTCTGAACAACTAAAACAATGTTTTAGAAAAATTGATCTTTCTGGTCTTTTTTGGCATAAATTCCATTATTTTTGGTGAAATATGGAAATATTC
>CAMDOL010000120.1 GCA_945903615.1 Rickettsia typhi
TGAGTTGATTTGAGGTTGAAAAAAATTTACTAATTGATAGAAATCATTTTTATATTTTGCCGCTTCCAAGCTTGATATTCCTGCTTCACTATAAAATTTTACAGGCTGAATATTGCTCTGAGCAAAAGCTTGATTTTTAGTAAAAATTGTAAGTAGTAGGATTAGTATTTTTAATTTTTGCATATTTAATTTTTACTAATTGTTAATTTTAGCTGTGATAAAACTTTTAATCAGGTTGTCGACGGTTCGAGGGCGACTTGATTCCATCCGTGCTCACTATATTATTGGTGAAAACTCTAATTTATCCACGCAAAACTCCGCCAAATTTTTCACTCACAGCTTGAATCACCTTAAGGCTAATTGCCTCAATTTCTTCGCCAGTTAGAGTTTTTTCTTGTGGTTGAATTTGAATAGAAAAAGCGATGGATTTTTTGTTGTCGCCCAATTTTTGGTCGTGATAAATATCAAATAAATTTACTGCGGTTATTAGATTTTTATCGACATTAACAACTGTTTTTAACAAATCACCGACCGGCATTTCAGCTTCTAAAACAAAGGCAAAATCACGATTAACAGGAAGAAAATCAGAAACGCTGAAAGCTTTTTTAATAGCTTTTTTATTTAGATTTATTGTCAATTCGTGGGCAAAAATTTCAAACACATTTGCTCTGCCTTTCACATCTAGTTTTTTAGTAACCATTGGATGAATTTCGCCAAAATAGCCAATGATATTTTTGCCAAGCTTTACTGCCTTGCTGCGGTGTGGGTGATAATAATTTGGAGTTTTATCTTCTAATTGAAAGGCTTGGTTGGAGAATCCCAAAATTTCTAAACAATCAAACAAATCTTTTTTAACATCAAAAACATCAAAAGCGCGTTGGTCTTTATAATGATTTGCTGATTTATTTTTGCCAATTCTAATTCCTGCAACAATATTTTTTTGTTGATCAATTTTTACACCCGAGAAAATTCGGCCAGTTTCAAAAAGCGATAAATCTTCAAAAGCGCGCGCTTGGTTTTTAGAAATATTTTGCAGCAAACCAACTAGCAAGGTTGGTCGCATATAGTTCATTTGACCAGCAATTGGATTTTGCAATAATAATTCTGGTTTAATATCAAAAAATAAACTGGCTAATTTTTCATCAATGAAGGAATAGTTTATAGTTTCAACAAAGCCAGAATTGGCTAATTTATTTCTAACAATTTCTAGCGCTGATTTTTCGATGTTATGTGCATCAGCCGCCAAAGCCTCTGATTTGATTTGGTTCAAACCATAAATTCTGATGATTTCTTCGATCAAATCTTGATAGATTTTAACATCGCTTCTGTGGCTCGGAACTTGAACTTTGAGCATATTTTCATTCAGCTCTTGTATTTTACAGCCTAGATTTTGTAAGGTTTTTGCGATGAAAGATTTATCAATTTCAATGCCGATAATTTGTTTAATTTTTCTTAAATCAAATTCAATTTCTAGCTTTTCAACCGAATTATTTCCAGCTTCAATAATTTCAGAAACTTCACCGCCGCAAACCTCTAAAATCAAATTTGCCGCAATTGTTAAAGCGTTTTTAACATTAGCTAAATCAATTGATCTTTCAAAACGATAACGCGCGTCGGACAAAATGTTTAAATTTCTGCCAGTTTTCGCAATATTTTCTGGATTAAAAAATGCCGCTTCTAAAAAAATATTTTGAGTATTGTCAGCGACCGCACTTCGTGCACCGCCAATAATGCCGCCTAATCCAATGATTTGATTATTATTTGCAATCACCAATTCGCCACCAGATAATTTATAATCTAAATCTTTTAACGATTTAAAATCTTCGCCAAAAACTGAATCGCGCACCAAAATATCGCCAGAGAGTTTATCAGAATCGTAAGCGTGCAAAGGTTGATTTAAGCACAGCATCACATAATTTGTTATATCAATAATTGCCGAAATTGAATTGCATCCAACTGCTTCTAACCTATCTTTCAACCATTTTGGTGAAGGTTGGTTTTTGACATTTTTGATATAAAATCCAGAAAAATATTGGCAGTTTTTGCTTTCGATTTTGGCTTTAATTGGCGATAAAAAATTGCCCTTGATAGTTTTAATTTCTGGATTTTTTAAAACCCCAACACCAGCCGCCGCCAAATCACGCGCGATTCCAAATACACCCAAACAATCACCGCGATTAGGTGTCACGCTCAATTCTATCAACGCTTCATTTAAACCAAAAACTTCACTCACTTTGGTGCCAATAGCAAATTTTTCATCCACTTCGATAATGCCGCCTGCGGCATTATTATTTTCACTGCAGACTTCTGCCGCCCCTCCTTGCAAGGATCCCCCTGTGGCAAAGCGATTATTATTTTGTAAATTTAATTGGCTTTGCTGCAGACTCAGATCCAAACCCAGCTCTTCTGCTGAACAAAGCATTCCATTACTTTCAACTCCAGCGATTTTGGCTTTTTTAATCAACATACCGCCCGCTGGAATTATTGATCCAATTGGTGCGTAAGCAACTTTCAAGCCACTTCGGGCATTTTTGGCTCCGCAAATAATTTGTAGATTTTCCTGATTATTATTTCTCTGACCAACATCAACTTGGCAAATCTGCAATTTGGTTGAATCTGGATGCGGTGCAGCTGTAATAATTTGAGCAACGGTGAACAGCGCCAAACTTTTGGCTTGGTCTTCTACGCTTTCAACTTCTAGTCCAATATTATTTAATCTATTACAAATTTCTGACAAAGATTCTGGTGTTTCAAGATAATCCTTCAGCCAAGATAGAGTAAATTTCATTTGATTTTAGGAGTTATATTTCTAGATTTAGGAGCAAGTTTACCGCTATTCTTGCGGATCTTTAAGAGTTAGGCACTATTAACTAACAGTTTCTAACGAGTCAAAATTATAAAATATAAAACTAGTTATGAAAGAGAAAATGCCACTAATCCTTGTTGTTGACGATGATACACGCCTGAGAAATTTGCTGACAAAATATTTAGGCGATAATGGTTTTAATGTTCTTGCCGCCAAAGATACCGCCGAAGCGCGCGAAATTTTGCAGGAAAATAATTGTGATATTTTGATTGTCGATGTGATGATGCCCGAAGAAAATGGCATTGAATTTACCAAGTCAATACGCGCCAACTCTAAAACCCCGATTCTAATGTTAACCGCTCGTGGCGATTCTGCGGATCGGATTGATGGTTTGGAAGCTGGTGCAGACGATTATATGCCAAAGCCTTTTGAGCCTAAAGAATTATTGTTACGCATTAATAATATTTTAAAACGCACTAATCAGCCGAATAATTCTGCACCAGAAAATATCTGCAAATTTGGTGATTTTGTTTTTAATTTTTCTGATTCAAGATTGCAAAAACACGGTCAATATCTTCATATTACCGAAAGCGAAGCAAAAATTCTGGCGATTTTATGTCACAATTTAGGTAATGTTGTCAGTAGAGAAAAAATCTCTGAAAGCTGCGGCGATATTGATGAGCGTAGCATTGATGTTCAAATTACACGCCTAAGACGCAAGATTGAAGACAATCCCAAGCAGTCAAATTTTCTACAAACCATGAGAAATCAGGGTTATGTTTTACACAATTAAACCGCGTTTGGTGTCATCCCTGATCAAGTCGGGGATGACACCGAGACTAGATTTATCTTAGAACCTATCATAAATCTTTTTTAATCACAGATTTTGGCATATTTTTAGCGATTTTCTCACAAAATTTTTTGGAATATCGGAAATATTTTAAAAATTTTCGTGAGAAAAAGAGCAAAAATAGGGCGAAATATGGGGTTAAAAAAGATTTATGATAGGTTCTTAAATCCATAAGGAACCTCTGAACAACTAAAACAATGTTTTAGAAAAATTGATCTTTCTGAGGATTTTTTGAGTAGAAATATCAATTTTTAGTTGTTCAGAGGTTCCTTAATATAACGGGTTGTTTTGCTAATGGGTTGATGCTTAATTCATTATCGGTGTTATCACCCCCTTGAGGCCCTCCCGCTTTAAGGGAGGGTCAAACGACAAGGTCGTTTGGGGAG
>CAMDOL010000121.1 GCA_945903615.1 Rickettsia typhi
TTTACTAACCTTTATGGCTTTGAATCTTCTGGTTTAGAGGCTGCACGCAAAAGAGGAGACTGGAAAGATACGGCAGAATTTTTGAGTCGTGGTGAAGCTTGGTTGATTGAGCAAGTCAAGGCTTCTGGTCTGCGTGGTCGTGGCGGTGCTGGCTTTCCAACTGGATTAAAATGGTCTTTTGCGCCAAAGAAAGAAGCTCCCCCTTATTTAGGGGGAACGAGCTCTTGCGATAGCAGAGCGATGGGGGTGAATAATACTAAACCACACTATCTAGTTGTAAATGCTGACGAATCTGAACCAGGAACTTGTAAAGATCGCGACATCATTCGCCATGATCCACATAAATTATTGGAAGGCTGTTTGATTGGTGCCAGAGCAATCAACGCCAATGTTTGCTACATCTATATTAGAGGTGAATATTATAATGAAGCGGTCGCTTTGCAAAAAGCAATTGATGAGGCTTATGCTGCTGGACTCATTGGTAAAAACGCTTGCGGCTCTGGTTGGGATTTAGATATATATATCCATCGCGGCGCTGGTGCTTATATATGCGGAGAAGAAACTGCCTTGTTGGAAAGTTTGGAAGGAAACAAAGGTCAACCACGCCTCAAGCCACCATTTCCAGCTTTGATCGGTTTGTATGGTTGCCCAACAATTATTAACAATGTTGAATCAATCGCGGTGGTTCCAACTATTTTGCGCCGTGGCGCAGCTTGGTTTGCTGGACTTGGAAAAGAAAAAAATACTGGTACCAAAATTTTTTGTATTTCTGGACATGTCAACAAACCTTGTAATGTTGAAGAAGAAATGGGAATTCCGCTCAGAGAATTAATTGAAAAGCACGCCGGCGGAGTTCGTGGCGGTTGGGATAATCTGCTTGCCATTATTCCAGGCGGATCTTCAGTGCCGCTTTTGCCAAAATCAATTTGCGATACAATCACGATGGATTTTGATGCGCTGCGCAATGTTGGCTCTGGGCTTGGAACTGCCGGAGTAATTGTTATGGACAAATCAACCGATGTTATTGCTGCAATTGCTAGGCTTTCGCATTTTTACAAACACGAATCTTGTGGACAATGCACACCATGCCGCGAAGGGACCGGTTGGATTTTGCGCGTGATGAAGCGTATGGTCAAAGGTGATGCCACCATCGAAGAGATTGATCAGCTTTATGATTTAACTAAACAAATTGAAGGCCACACTATTTGTGCACTAGGAGACGCTGCGGCTTGGCCAGTGCAAGGTTTGATTAAGCATTTTAAAGGTGAAATGATCGCTCGTATTGAAGCGTTTAAGCACTCCGCTCTTATGAATCATTGA
The DNA here is from genome assembly GCA_945903615.1 of Rickettsia typhi. GTDB lineage: Bacteria > Pseudomonadota > Alphaproteobacteria > Rickettsiales > UBA1997 > JAJTCH01. The sequence goes on from CAMDOL010000121.1 coordinate 1,321, forward strand.
AACAAGACGCCATCCTGAGTGAAGCGAAGGATCGCATTATACCAAAGTTCATTTTAAAAATTGTAAACACTAAACTACACATATTCTTCGTTTCGTTCAGGATAACAAATAAAAAAATAATGAGATGAAAAAAATCGTCGCTTTAATCACCGCATCGGGTCGCGGCTCACGCCTTTCAATTAACGGTGATGGTATTCCAAAACAATATTTGGCACTGGCTGGCGTGCCAATGTTGCGTCATACTATTTTAGCATTTTTAAATCACCCCCAAATCACTGATGTAATTTGCACTATTCATCCTGACGATGTGGCGCTTTACGAAGAAGCGACTATTGGACTAGATTTGCTCAATCCAATTTTTGGTGGCGAAACTCGCCAAGCCTCGGTTCACAATGGTTTGGAAGCTCTGCGCGAATATAATCCTGACAAAGTTTTAATTCACGATGGTGCACGCCCATTTGTTTCTAAACGGGTGATAAGTGGTATTTTAGAAAAACTAGAAACTCATCCAGCGGTTATCCCCGCTATTGCCGTTGAAGACACTATCAAAAAATATGGTGATGGAAAAATTGAATGGACAGTTGAACGAGAAAATCTCTGGCGCGCCCAAACCCCACAAGGTTTCTTATATCAAGATATTTTAAACGCTCACAAAGCTTTTAAAGATATTAATTTTACTGACGATGCCGCTCTCGATGAATATGCTGGAATTCCCGTTGCGATTATTCCGGGATCACACAACAATTTTAAAATCACTAGCGAGGAAGATTATGAGCGCGCAAAAAAGCTCACTTTGCAAGTTGAAAATATTAAGGAAGAAGTGCGCTGCGGCATTGGTTATGATGTTCACCGCTTTCGTCAACGCGAAAAAGGCGAAACTCATTCAATGAGAATTGCCGGTTTAGATATTTCCACCTCAGAAGATTTTGATAAAAAAATTGAAGCTCACTCCGATGGCGATGTGGCGATTCACGCCTTGATTGACGCACTACTTGGCGCTATTGGCGAAGGTGATATTGGCGAACATTTTCCACCCACTGATAATAAATGGAAAGATTTTGACTCGCGCGAAATGCTCAAACAAGTTAACCATTTGATCCGCAAAAAAGGCGCTAAAATTATTAATATTGACTTAACCATAATTTGCGAGAAGCCAAGAATTTCTAAGCACAAAAAACAAATGGAAGCATCTTTGGCAACAGTTTTAACCATCAACAAAAGCCGCATCAATGTTAAAGCTACAACCACCGAAAGAATGGGATTTTTGGGAAGAGAAGAAGGCATTGCTGCGCAAGCAATTTGTAATGTAGCGATTAGTATTTTAGAAGAATAATTTTTCTAATTCTGAAAACCTTCATAAATTTGCATAAAGTTGTGATAGAAAATGACTTTCTACTAATGCTATACTTCAAGCATTTACGCAGAGATTTATGCAAGTTTCACTCTTTAAAATATGGTGTGGAAGCAAACATAAGCAATTATCTAAACAGCCCTAATGTCCAAAGCATCACGCACCGCTTCACCGATAAAAATCAACAACGAAGAAACTAAAGTTATCACCACAAATCCACTAATTCCCAAATGATAGGCAGCAATATTATCTTTGCCTTGCGCCAATAATTCTCCCAGTGATGGAGTTTCAATTGGCAAACCAAAACCTAAAAAATCCAGCGCACTTAAAGTTATAATTGAATGGCTTAAAAAAAATGGCAGAGCCGCCAAAGTGCTTGCCATAGCATTGGGCAAGATATGCACAAAAATTATTCGCGAGTTACTGGCGCCAATTGCCTGAGCTGATCTGACAAAATCAAAATTGCGAATGCGCAAAAATTCGGCACGCACCAAACCAACCAAAGACATCCAGCTGAAGAGCAGCATCAAAAATAATAAAACAAAAAATCCAGGTTCAATTACTGAAGATAAAATAATTAACAAAAATAGCACTGGCAAACTTGACCAGATCTCCATAAATCTTTGCAACACCAAATCAATCAACCCTCCAAAATAACCCTGAATTGCACCTAAAAATATTCCTATCAATGCACTAAAAAAAGTTAGACTCAGACCAAAGACCAAAGATACTCTCAGACCATAAATAAGACGCGCCAAAACATCCCGACCACTATCATCAGTTCCCAACCAATTAGCGTGATCTGGCCGCGTTGGCGCAGGATTTGTAATTTGATAATTGATAGTTGAATAGCCGTAAGGAATTGGCGGCATTATCAGCCAGCCGTTTTTTTCAATAAGATTTTTTAGATAAGGATCACGGTAATTTGCCGGCGTTGCAAAATCACCACCAAAAATATTTTCGTTGTAGGATTTAAAAACCGGAAAGTAAAAATCGCTACGATACCTAACCAACAAAGGCTTGTCATTGGCAACGATTTCAGAAAATAGGCTGACAATAAATAAGAGGAGAAAAAAGACCAGAGAAAAATAACCGCGACGGTTTTTTTTAAATTTAGACCAAAAATCTAAAAATGAGTTCATATATTTTGGTTATAATACCAGTTTTCATTTTAAACTATAGGAACCTCTGAACAACTAAAAATTGATATTTCTGAGGATTTTTTGAGTAGAAATTTCATTACTTTTTGGTGGAATATTTCCATATTTCACCAAAAATAATGGAATTTATGCCAAAAAAGACCAG
>CAMDOL010000122.1 GCA_945903615.1 Rickettsia typhi
ACACCAACCCAAATGATGGCATTCCTCAAGGTCAAAAAGGACAATTGAGTTACCATTTTGATAGTAACAACAATACAATAGTTGAATATCACGATGGTGATACCAATCATGATTTTGCGATTAAACTCCAAGGGCATTTTAATCTAGGGAATGGAGACTTTGAATTTTAAAATATGTTAAGAATTAAAAATATTCAAAGAAAAAAGTTAGATTTAGTAATGCCATTTCCCACCCCTAAATATCCAATATAACTTCATCTTTAAGCTTAGTCTTTTTACTCATAATTTTTTATTTTTCTAATCTCAATGAGTTGCAAACAAAGTTTGTGTTAAAAATTTGCTTGGAGAATGCAAGAGGCAGAGCCTAATGCATCTTGCATTTTTCGTCGCAATTTTCCTCAAAAATGTTGTTCAGAGGTTCCTTAATTCATTATCGGTTTTATCACCCTACCGCTTTAAGGGAGGGTGATAAAACCGAGTTTTGTCGAGTTTTGCCGAGTTTTTTTATATTATCAACCCATTAGTCAAACAATCCGTTATTTTTTCACCAACTCCTTAATCTTCTTATCAAGCTCGTCTCTGCGAATTGGCTTGGTGGTGAATTCGTTCATTCCGGCTTCAAAGCACATTTGCTTATCTGTATCGCTGACATTGGCGGTGAGGGCGATGATTGGGATGGCGTGATGAGTGCCTCCTTTTTGGTTTTGTTCAAATTCTATTGCGCGGATTTTTCTGGTGGCGGCAAAACCATCCATAATTGGCATCTGACAATCCATCAAAATAGCATCATATTTTACATTTAAAAATTTGTTGACTCCTTCTTGCCCGTCCGAAGCTGACTCAACCTCGTAGCCTATTTTGGTGAGCAAGCTAACTGCTACTCTTGAATTTACTATGTTGTCTTCACAAAGCAAAATTTTAATGCCATTTTTTACAATTTCTGGCGCAGCAACAATAATATTTTGATTAGATTCCAAAAGTGTAGAGGTGGCGACATTAAAACTTTCCAATAAGGCTTGAGTGAGCTTTTTCTCTTTAATTGGCTTGTTGACTATTTTGTCAAATTTTGCCAATAACTCTGGTTTGCAATTAGATTTATTGAATCTAGAAATTAATAAAATTATTGGCAGGTTTTTTAATGATTCATCATTTTTAATTTGATAAATCAATGCTTCAAAATCAAATTTGTTATTTTTGTTATGGCTGATAACAATAATGTCTTGGTGATTTTTTTGAATCATATGGAAAATGTTTTGCCAATCAGTTTCTTGGTCAAAATCAATTGCTGTACTTAAAATGCCATAATCTTTTAAGCGATTTAAAATCATGGTTTTGCCGTCATCAGAACTTTCAACAACCAAAGCTCTTTTGCCAACCAACTTTTTAATATTTATGGCGGTGATTTTTTCATCCTCGCCCAAATCTATGTTGTGTGATTCGCCAAACGGCACTGAAAACCAAAAATTAGAGCCTTTGCCAGAATCACTTTCTATGCCAATTTTTCCATTCATTAATGAAGTCAATTCTCTGCATATAGAAAGACCAAGCCCTGTTCCTCCAAACTTTCTGGTTGTTGACATATCAACTTGAACAAATTTTTGAAACAATTGCCCAATTTTATTTTCTTCAATCCCAACGCCACTATCTTTGATGTTAAATAGAACTAAATGTTGATTGTCTTGATATTTTTCTAAGATGATATTAATGAAGATTTGTCCATAGGTGGTAAATTTGATGCCGTTATTGATCAGATTAGTTAAAACTTGTTTCACCCGAATCGGATCGCCCATCACCACTCGCGGAACATCAGGAGAGATATAAGTGATGATCTCTAAGCCTTTTTTATTAGCAACGACCGCCATTAAATCAGCAAGATCTTCAACAATGCTTCTCAAATCAAAATTGATATTTTCTAAATCAATTTTTCCAGCTTCAATTTTAGAAAAATCTAAAATATCATTTAATAATGTTAACAAAGCTTCAGAAGAGCGATGAATGATTTTGGCATCTTCTTTTTGTTCATCAGTTAAATTTTTTCCTTCCGATAAACCTAAGCTCATCCCCATAATTCCATTCAGTGGCGTGCGCAGTTCGTGGCTCATATTGGATAAGAACTGACTTTTTGCTGCATTGGCAGCTTCTGCCGCAACACCTCTTTTGATTAATTCTTTGATGATGGGAACGATTTGAATTTTTTTGAAGGCATATAAAGAAGATAAAAATATCGCCAAAATACTAAAAATCTGAATGACAATATGCTTGAATTGAGCCAAGAATGTCTGAACTCTGGTGGTATCGGAATAGCCAGCAAGAATCAAAAAGTTATGATTGGAGATGCGATAAAAATCGAAGTCGGTATTGCCAATTCTAATTGGATTTTTTAAAGCCCCAAATTTACCAAGTCCACCTTTTTTTCCAATAACTTTTGGGTGAGCAAGTTCATCGTGAAGATAAAGGCTGCGTCTTAATTCAGGGGTGATTGTTAAATTAGCGTCTTGTTTGGAAGCAAACATTAAATCGTAGTTGCTATCTAAAACCAAGAAGGTCAGATCCTTATCTTGCAAATCTTTTTCTACATCAGATTGCACTTTATCAATAATAATTTCCGAAATTAACCATCCCTCTGCTTTAGTGTAAATGCCAACCCGAAGTGCCACAGGCATTGTTTTATATCTGCCGCTTAACTCACTATCAACAATTCCAACCTGACCAATAACCATTTTTCCAAAATCTAATTTGGCATTTGCGAGTGGATATTTTTCTTCAATTTCACTGGTCTTATCCAAAATTCCTCTTGCGGAAGTAATGGCTAGCTGCTTATTGTTATCGACATAATTTATATCTAACCAAGAATAGAAATTAGCGGTAATGCCATTAAAATTAACACTTTTGCGGAGTAATTCAGAAATATTATTATATTTAATACCTTCGGGAGTTCTAAATTTATCGCCCAAATAACTCATATAATTTTCGATATTATTCACCGAGTTTGAAACTGCCCTCTCAACAATATAAGATTGCAATTCTATCGATTTGTGAAAATTTTCTAGCTGTCTTGTATAAGTTGCGGTGGCGTCAATTGCTCCCCAAGCAATAACCAAGCTCATAATAAGCAAAGAGAAGCGGTTATAAGATCTTGCAATGCCTGTCTCTTTAATGCCCGCCTCTTTTTCGTGATTATTTTGCTGATAATTTTTTGTTTTCCAGAAGAATAAAAAACTCTTTTTTGGAGGCAAAAAAGGGTTTGTTTGGGATGTAAGAGGTATGAAAGAAATATCGTTAGAGCCTTGTTTTGCAGGGTTATTTTTGCTGATTGTTTGAATTTGAAACAGTTTTTTGATCATTTAAATATAAATTTATAATATCATTTGCATTTTTGTTTTTGGCTGACTATTTATTAACAGTTAAAAGTAAGCTAATTTAATTAGCAACTACAAAAAACTAAGACCCTATCATAAATCTCAAAATGAAACAAAACCACATTTCTGAAAATCAAAATCAGCAGCAAAATTATTATAGCGAAGCCAACGAAAACTACCCCAACCTCAACACAAAACTTTGGTTTTGTGTTCCAGATGATAGCTGGTTTTTAAACAAAGATGACACACGGCAAATACAAGGAATTGAAAGTTGGTTTGACTCTCCAGCTGAAGTTTATCGAATGATTAATAAGCCAAAAAAAAGAAAGAGAGCTGATCTAAGCTTGGTTGATGTGCAGATTAGCAAAGATCCGGCGCTACTTCAGCAATATTATGATTTGAGAGAGGCATCTTATAGAGCGGAATGGAATTTTGCTAATTATAACGGGCAAGAAAATGAGTGGGATAGAAATGGCAAAATATTTTTGGCAATTTTTGATGGAAAAGTTGTCGCTGGTGCAAGGTTGGTAGTTTCGTCCGATGTGCCTTA
>CAMDOL010000123.1 GCA_945903615.1 Rickettsia typhi
ATCGAAGGCAAAAGCGAAGAGCCTGAAAATGAAAAACTTCTAAAAATTGGTGAGCTTGCCAAAGCAACAAATCAAACCGTTCCCACTATTAGGCATTGGACAAAAGAAGGATTATTACAAGTTGCAGAAATAACTGAATCGGGGTATCAAATGTATAGCCAAGAAATGATTGAGAGGATAGAAAAAATTCAAAAAATGAAGGAGAGAAGAATGACATTAAATGAAATTAAAGAAAGCTTATGATAGATAAATGGATTACTCCTTCTGGAAATTCAAAATTATTGAACGAATTGTGTGTTTGTTTAACATAGACAAAATATGGCTTGATTGCACTTCTTAATCAAGCCTAAATTGTCTTGAACCTTGTATATTTAAGGGTGGGAAATGGTATAGCTGAATTTATAATTTTAGCAAATCCACAACATCCTCCGCAATCCTTCCAAATTCAAATGCGATTGGATGGCTGGGATTTGAGTTGCAAATTGGGCTTCGATCATCGTTGGCTTGGTTGATTTGTGGGTCGATTGGAATTTCGCTGAGAATTTTTATTGCAAAATCTTTGGCCATATCCTTGACTGCGGTTTGGCCAAAAATATAATTCTTCTCGCCTTTTTCATTCCTCAAATAAGCCATATTTTGAATCACGCCTAAGATTGGCGTTTGTAAGGTGTGGAACATATCAACGGCTTTAATGACATCAATCACTGCTAGGGTTTGTGGTGTTGAAACCAGAACTACGCCATCGGGTTTAAATTGTTGGATTAGGCTTAAATGCACATCACCAGTTCCGGGAGGTAAATCAATTATTAAATAATCGATATCATTCCATTTGGTTCCGGCAATTAATTGAGTTAAAACTTTTGTAACCATCGGGCCACGCCAAACTGAGGCTTTGGAGGCTTCAACCAAAGAGCCAACTGAAATACAATCAATGCCGTAGCTTGAAATTGGAATCATCAAATTTCCTTCATTTTCAGGCTTGCCTTTCAGGTTCATTAAATAAGCAATTGACGGACCATAAATATCAGCGTCAGCGAGTCCAACTTTATAGCCAATGCGTTTAAGAGAAATTGCTAAATTGACGGCGATAGTTGATTTTCCAACTCCGCCCTTACCGGAAGCGACAACGATAATTTTTTTAACACCTTTGACAATTTTATGTTCGACGGCTTTTGGCTTTTCTTGTATCTGAGCTTGGCTTTTAGTCAAGATTATATTCACCGGAAAATCACTGACATTTTTTAACTGCTTTTGAATTTTCTCTACCAAAATTTGGGCGGTTTTAGAGTCAATTTCCAAAATGCCAATATCAATAGCGAAGCTGATTTTATCGGCTTTGATAATAATTTCCGATAAAGCTTTGGATTCAATTAAATTTTCAAATTGGCAAAGATCTTTAATGTTGATTTGCTGGATTGAGCTTAAAATTTTTTTTTGCATTATGTTGTAATTCTATTCATCATTGATTATATTGAGCTCTCACATAATAAAAACGCCAACCAATCAAGCAATCAAAAAATGACAAGCAAAATTTCTATCAATCTTAAAGCGATTAGATTTTTTAATCAGAATAGCCCATGGGGGAATTCAGGAGGGAATTCTGGAAATAATAATCCGTGGGGCAGGCCAAGCGGCGTCAACAAGCCAAATCCCGTTAATAGTCCTAAGCAAAATCAAGGTAAAAAATTAAATCCAAATTATGGCGATCAAATTGACGAGGCTTTGAAAAAAAGCCAAGAGTTTTTGAAAAGCTTATTTGGCGGCAGCAATAATGGTGGCAATTCTGGAAACGGCTTTAACAATCCTAACAACAAAACTCCTAGATCAATCTTTGGTTTATTTTTAACTGGTCTTTTGGTTCTATGGATGGCTTCTGGAGTTTATAAAGTTGACTCCGATGAAAATGGTTTGGTTTTATATTTTGGAAAGTTTTATTCAGTGGCAACTCCGGGCTTGAATTATCACTTGCCAGCGCCATTTGGAAAGGTGATTAAAAAAAGTGTCACCCGAGTTAACACTGACGAGTTTGGTTTTAATTCTGAAGATAAAACTTTTTTTGCTGACAAAACTAAAAGCTCTCCAGCTAATAATAATGCAGAAAGTTTGATGCTTACCGGTGATGAAAATATCGTTGATATTGATTTTCAAGTGCAATGGCAAATCAGCGATATCAAAGATTTTGTTTTTAATTTAGAAGAGCCAGAACTTGCGGTGCGTAAGGCTTCTGAAAGTGCTATCAGAGAAATTATTGCCAGAACTCCAATTGCCGATGCATTATCAGACGGCAAAAAAAGAATTGAGCAAGAGACTAAAGATTTATTACAGCAAATTTTAGATTCTTACGGCGCTGGTGTGCGCGTGGTTTTGGTGCAAATGCGCCGCGTTGATCCTCCTGCACAAGTGATCGATGCCTTCCGCGATGTTCAAACTGCTAAGGCAGATAAAGAAAGAGAAATCAATCAAGCACAAGCTTATCGCAACGATATAATTCCTAGAGCCAAAGGTGAGGCTTCAAAAATTACTGAAAGTGCTAAGGCATATCAACAAGAAGTTGTTGCTGATGCACAAGGTCAAGCCAGCAGGTTTAATGCGGTTTATGCACAATATGTTAAAGCCAAAGCCGTGACTAGAAAGAGAATGTATCTAGAACAAATGGAAAGAACTTATCGCAATATCGACAAAGTTATTCTTGATAAAAAATCTGGAGCAATTCCATATTTGCCAATCAACAGCATCGGCGCCAAAAATGATGCTAAAGCAACTAAAAAAGGAGAATAATATGAGCAACAAAATTCAAAAATATATCATCATTTCGGTCGCGTTTTTAATAGTTTTGAGCAACGCCATTTTTGTGGTTGATCAAAGAACGCAGGTTTTGGTGGCTCAGTTTGGTGAGGTGGTGCGGGTGATTAACAAGCCAGGAATTAAAATTAAAATTCCTTTAATGCAAGAAGTAATTTTTTTTGATAAACGCATTTTAGATTTAAGTATTGCTGATCAAGAAGTTATTGCTTCCGATCAAAAAAGATTAATCATCAACGCTTTTGCTAAATATCAAGTTGTTGACCCACTCAAATTTTATACCACGGTTAGAACTAAAGCTGGAGCGGAAAGCAAGCTTTCAGCAATCCTTGATTCATCTTTAAGACAAAATATTGGTGAAGTGCCTTTAGTTGAGCTTTTGAGTGCTAACCGCACGACAATTATGTCGAAAATTAAAGAAACTTTAGGAAGAGAAACTGAAATTTTTGGTATCAAAATTGTTGATGTAAGAATTATGCGTGGTGATTTGCCAAAAGAAAATTCTGATGCCATTTTCACCAGAATGCAAACCGCCAGAGAAAAAGAAGCCAAAGAAATTAGAGCTCAAGGTGCAGAAGAAGGCGAAAAAATTAAGGCGGAAGCTGATAAAGAAAGAACGGTAATTTTAGCTGAAGCCAGAAAGCAAGCTAATATAAACAAAGGTTCTGGCGATGGTGAGGCGGCCAAAATTTCATCCGCGGCTTTTGCCAAAGATGCTGAGTTTTATGATTTTTATCGAACTATGCAAGCCTATGATTCTAGCTTGAAACCCGAAAAAACCACCATGGTGATTTCGCCAGATAGTGAGTTTTTTAAATATTTTAATACCAAATAACCCGCCGTCCCTTAAGGAACCTCTGAACAACTAAAACAATGTTTCAGAAAAATTGATCTTTCTGGTCTTTTTTGGCATAAATTCCATTATTTTTGGTGAAATATGGACATATTTCACCAAAAAGTAATGAAATTTCTACTCAAAAAATCCTCAGAAATATCAATTTTTAGTTGTTCAGAGGTTCCTTAATTTTAAAGGCAGAAAAATACTCAAATTATCAGTTAAGTCAAAACAAAAATTTGG
>CAMDOL010000124.1 GCA_945903615.1 Rickettsia typhi
AAAGACCAAGACCCCTATTATACCTGCAAGTCTCCTGATCATCTGGGATTTTGAGAGATTCATCTTTATTTTGATAGTTGGTTGCAATAAAATAAACCCCAGAATCACTTATGTTTCCTTGCTGCGTGGTGCAGGAACACTTATTTGGATCTGCCTGATTACTCGAATCAGAACAATCAACGCCGCTCAAAGAATTTCCTAAACTATCTGTCTCTGGCACCGGATTTTGCCCTGGGGCACAGATGCAATTATCTACGCCTGATTTTTTAGCACATATTTTACATTCTGGCAAAGCCTTCAACTCAGCTTCAGTGTTGGCATCATCCCAAGCAGTCCACGCACCCCTTAACGCAAAAACCATTTGGGTTCCGTCGGTAGCAACTCCAGAATTATGCCAAGCAGCACTCTGACCTCCCGATGTTTGATGGTAGCTACTTCCAAAAATACCATCATTAATTGGATTAGAATCAACATAGAGATTTTCAGTGTCAAATTGATAAGATTCAACACAGCCGCGATCACAAGAGTTTAAAAAAAGGATAAGAAAGAGGAGGGATAATAAGGTTTGAAATTTTGATCTTAATTTTGGCATCACTTCGCTTATTTTCGAAAGATTAAAATCAAACTTGGCTTAAAAAACCAAAGTGGTACCTACGGCCGGACTTGAACCGGCAAGGGCGTTAAAGCCCCACGGATTTTAAGTCCGTTATGTCTACCATTCCATCACGCAGGCCTAAATTTAGTAAGGATTTTAGTAGGGGAAGAAAAAATAAAAAGGCAGTTTATTTTTTAAGCGGAAAATTGCAACACAAAAAACCACAATTGTTCGCTAAATTTCTTGGCGAATAACAGTCAAAAAATCTTGCTCACTGACACCTTTTTTAATCACCGATTTACCAATATTTTCTAAAAAAATAAAAGTGAGAGTTTTATTCTCAACTTTTTTGTCTTTATAAAGGTGGCTCGTTAAATGATTAATATCCCAAGATTTTTTGGGATTGTTTTTAATATTTTTTGGCGAAGTTGGTAAACCAGTTTTCTGTAAGTGATTGATAATTATCGATAAAGAGTCTGTGTCTAATAATTTCAAATGAACTGACATCTTTGCCGCCAAAACCATACCAATTGCCACCGCTTCGCCATGAAACAGAACATCAGAATAGTTAGTTTCAGTTTCAAAAATATGCCCAAAAGTGTGACCAAAATTTAAAATCGCCCGCAAATTATTTTCGCGCTCATCAAGACCGATAATTTCAGCTTTAATTTGACAAGAACGCACAATAATTTTTTGCAAAACTTCTTTATCGCGTTTTTTAATTTGGTCTAAATTTTTATCTAAATAATCAAAGAAATTTTTATCTTTAATAAAGCCATATTTTACAACCTCCGCATATCCAGAAACAAAGTCTCTCTCTGGCAAAGTTTCTAGAAAATCTAAATCACAAAGAACTAATTTTGGCTGATAGAAACTGCCAATTAAATTTTTTCCTACCTTACTATTAATTCCAGTTTTACCACCAACTGAACTGTCAACAGCAGCCAGCAATGTGGTTGGAACTTGAATAAAATCAATACCCCGCAATAAAATGCTGGCCACAAAACCACACAAATCTCCAACCACCCCGCCGCCAAAAGCAACAAGCAATGAACCGCGATCAATACCAATTTCTAAAATCTGCTCAGCCACATTTTCTAAATTGCTAAAAGATTTTGCCTTCTCACCAGATGGAACAATTATATTTTTTACTTCGATGGAAAGTTTTTTGAGTTGAGTATTCAAATTTTCTAAATGCAGCTTGGCAACATTTTGATCAGTTATAACAATAATTTTGCTATAGGATTTTATTTTACTAATCTGCGCACCAAGATCACAAATAACTCCACTACCAATCACAATATTATAGCTTTTTTCCTGCAAACTAACCGCCACAATTTCTTTTTCTAGCTTATGATTATTTAAATCATTAATTTTTTTAACGATGCTTTTAATTGCCAAATCATAATTTTCTTTGCCAGTATCAATGTGGATATCAGCTTGTTTATAAGTTGGATAACGCTTGATGATTAAATCAGATAAAGCCACTCTTTTATCAACATTGTGCAATAGAGGGCGAGTATTTTTAGAGGCGATTCTGTAAAGTAAATTTTCTAAATCCGCATAAAGCCAAACCGAAACTGCCCGAAGCTTAATTAGATTCCTAATTTCATCATCCATAAACGCACCACCACCCAGAGACAAAACAATTTGTTCATCGCGGTTTAAAATTCCTTTTACTGCATCTTTTTCAATTTGGCGAAAATATTTTTCACCTTTATTTTTAAAAATATTAGCAATTGATTGCCCAGCTAAATCTTCAATCTCTTGATCAGAATCAATAAAATAAAAACCCAACTTTTCAGCTAACTTACTGCCAATCGTAGTTTTTCCAGCGCCCATAATGCCAGTTAAGACGATAATCTTTTTATCCATTAAATCTAAACTTTGCCCAACCATTTGCTTTGTCATTTGCTTTGTTCTTGAAAATATAAATTCGAAACCTATATTGTGAAACCTGAGTTAATGGCAAAAATGCTATTTTCTTTCCCTAGTAAATCAAGTTAATAAGAGGTTTTATGACAAATAATTTTACCAGAACTAATCGCTCATCTTTTGCCTCAAATTCAAGCGTTGTCTATGACGCTGGACTTAGAGAATATATGCTTAAAGTCTACAATAATATGGGCTTTGCTCTTGTTATCAGTGGCTTGGTCTCATTCTTCGTTTCTAATTCTCCAGGTTTAATGCAGGCAATTTTTGGAACACCTCTGCAGTGGGTGGTCTTGCTTGCCCCAATCGGTTTTGTATTTTTCTTTGGTGCCAAAATTAATAAAATTTCCGCCTCTTCCGCACAGAATTATTTGTGGATTTTCTCCGGCTTAATGGGTCTATCTTTAGCTCCATTATTTACAATCTACACTGGAGCATCAATCGCCAAATGTTTCTTCATCACCGCCTCTTTATTTGGCGCAATGAGTTTATATGGCTACACTACTAAAAAAGATTTAACCGCTATGGGTTCATTTTTAATGATGGGCTTGATCGGTATAATCCTTGCATCACTCGTGAACATATTTTTAAAAAGCTCTGGCTTAGATTTTGCCGTTTCAATCTTAGGAGTGATCATCTTCACTGGCTTAACCGCTTATGATGTGCAAAGGATCAAATCAATGTACTACAACTTCGCTGATAACGAATCCATCTCTAAAGCCGCAACAATGGGCGCCTTGTCACTATATATGGACTTCATTAATCTCTTTATAATGATGCTCAGATTCTTTGGCGACAGAAGATAATTGTCAGTTAATCAAAACATAAAAAAGGCTGGAAGCAAAAATTCCAGCCTTTTTTATTGCTTTTTATTTCTCACTTACTAAATTATCGCCTTCGTTTTTTTTAAAGCATATCTTTTTACCTATTCCTTGGTAGCTCAGCGGTAGAGCAAGTGACTGTTAATCACTTGGTCGGGGGTTCGAATCCCTCCCAAGGAGCCATTCATCATTTCTCTAACCTCCAAAAATCGGTTAATTTTCAAAAATCAATTACCCCTTCTAGCCCCAATATTGGCGGACTCCCAGCGTTTTCATTTTCTCAATACCAATTGTTTATTTTATCTCCGTTTTTTACTTTTGTGGGTAAAAATGAGGATAAATTCTCTCCTTCTCCCCTACTACTTGGCTACGGAGATTTAGAACAACCCTGTTTTTGCTGGCTCTGTGAAAAAATCACAAACTTTTGCGATTGGTTAGCGGTTAAAAGTTTTGAACTTGATCTATAAACAAGTGGTTTTTAACCAACCCTTAAGTGGGGATGAGGTTGACTTTGGCTCGAG
>CAMDOL010000125.1 GCA_945903615.1 Rickettsia typhi
TTAGATTGGTTAGATTTAGAGGAATCCATAAAGGAACTTTTTATCTGCATTTAAAAGAGTGTGAATTTAGGTATAATTATCGTAAAGAAAATTTGTATAAATTACTTTTAGGGATTATAAAAAAATCTCCGCTTAAGTTGTCTTGAACCTTTAAAAATATTATGAAAAAATTTCTAATACCAAAGTTAATCAAGACAAGGCTTAAAGATGAATTTAAGATGAACTTTGGCATAACTCTTATTCTGGTTGTAATTTGTTTTCAAAATGCCAATTCCAGAGATTGGGCAACAGCACAGATCTTTGCTTGTGAACCAGAATGGGGCTCTTTAGCAAAAGAAATTGTTGGCAATAAAGCCAAGGTTGTGGTGGCGATCAATGAATTTGAAAATCCACATTTTGCTCAAGCACAACCTTACTTACTTTCTGATATTAGAAAAGCGGATATTGTTTTTTGTAGTGGTGCTGATCTAGAAGTAAAATGGTTGCCAGCGCTTTTGGCAAATGTTAATAAGAAAGATATTAAAGTCGGTGGAAGTGGATATTTAATGGCTTCGGATTATGTTAAAAAACTAGCAACTCCTGAAAATGCAGATAATGATTTACAAAATTCTTCCACAAAAAATATTCACCCATTAGGAAATCCTCACATCCACTTAAACCCCAATAACATTCCGCCAATTGCTACTGAATTTTTAACAAGAATTCTGGCTATTGATCCTTCTAATGCTAAATTTTATCAGAAAAATTATGATGATTTTATTAAAAGATGGAATTTGGCGGTTGTTGGATGGGAGTTTAAAGCAAAGGATCTGAAGAATATGAAAATCATCGTTGTGCACAATCAATGGGATTATTTAGCAGACTGGTTAGATTTAAAAATAGTAGGAAATATAGAAGAAAAACCCGGAACCATTCCACCAACCTCTCAATATTTATTACAAGTTTTAAAACAGTTTAGAGTTAACTCAGCTGAATTGATGATCTACTCTCCTTTTGAAGATGCGAAATCAGTTTTTTGGTTTAGTGATCGGGCAATGATCAAGGCGATTGTGCTGCCATATACCGTTGTTTCTGTTGATTCTCCGGCACAGAATTTATTTGGAATGTTTGATGAGATTATAAAAAGATTGGTGACGCAAAACAAAAATCAAAAAGAGATAGATTTTACAAATCAACCTTAATCCAGCCGCTTTCATCTTTTTTATAAAAATTTAGGGCAAAAGATTGGCTTTTATATTTTGCCCATAATTTGCGAGCATCGCTAATATTGCCGCTACTGAAGAAATAAAATATCTTATCAAATTGTTTTAAAAAATTTTCTTCAGCTGGTGCAAGCATTATCAAATATTCGGCTTGATTAGAATTTTCTTTGGCGTTAGTTATAAAAACTGGTTGCAAATTGTGGTCTATTTTATCAGTTTTAGTGCCGTGAGGAACAAACTTGGTTTTGCTAAAACTCCACAATCCGCCATCAATTTCGGCAACTTGTTGTTCGTCTTGGCAGAAGATTAGAGCTTTTTTGTTTTCATCAAGAACCTTTATTAGCAATGGTGCGATTGATTTGTATATAATATCATCGACTTGGTAAAAATTTATTTCCATTACAAAAAATCCTTAAATTCATTAATAACATCGCGATAAAGATCTTTTTTAAAAGAAACGATCACATCAATAATTTCTTCCTTAGAAATCCATTTCCATTCAGAAAATTCAGGGTCTTCAGTGGTGACATTAATCATTTTGTCATCACCTAAAAATTCTACCAAATACCACCTTTGTTTTTGTCCCAAAAATTTTCCACCCCAAAATTTTTTTTGTAGTTTGTAGGGCAGGTTATAATAAAGATAGTTAGAGCTTTTGGATAAAACTTTTATATCTTTAATTCCGGTTTCTTCGACTAGTTCGCGAAACATTGCTTTATCCTCATCTTCGCCAGCATCAAGACCACCTTGAGGCATTTGCCAAGCATCAGAATGATTGTCGATTCTTTTACCAACGAAAATTTTTTTGTTAGGATTGATAACTACAATACCAACACCGCTGCGATATAAATGATCTGGCTTTGTTTGGGTGGAGTTCATTTTGTTTTGCCAAATTTTTGTTTTGCCAAATTTTTGTTTTGCCAAATTTTTGTTTTGACTTAACTGATAATTTGAGTATTTTTCTGCCTTTAAAATTAAGGAACCTCTGAACAACTAAAAATTGATATTTCTGAGGATTTTTTGAGTAGAAATTTCATTACTTTTTGGTGGAATATTTCCATATTTCACCAAAAATAATGGAATTTATGCCAAAAAAGACCAGAAAGATCAATTTTCCTAAAACATTGTTTTAGTTTTTCAGAGGTTCCTTAAGGACATATTAATTAACGGCCTTTCAAAATCAAACACTTAAATACCTAATTACCATCATGAAATATATTAGTACTAGACAAAATTCTGAGCCACTGGGTTTTGAAGATATTTTATTGCAAGGATTAGCCCCAGATGGTGGGCTTTATGTGCCAGAATTTTTGCCAAAGTTTTCTCCATCTCAAATGAAAGAAATGGCAAAATTAGATTATCCAGATTTGGCGTTCAAAATTATCCATCCTTTTGTTGGTGGCGAAATTAATGATGCTGATTTAAAAAATATTATTAACAAATCCTACAAAACCTTCTCTCACGATGCTATTGCACCTCTAAAACAAATTAGCAGTAATGAATATCTTTTGGAATTATTTCATGGCCCAACCTTAGCTTTCAAAGATTTTGCTTTGCAAATGCTAGGTAATTTACTTGACCATTTTTTGAAAAAAAGTAATCAAAAAGTAGCAATCATTGGTGCCACTAGTGGCGATACTGGATCAGCGGCAATTATGGGCTGCAAAGCTTGTGAAAATGTGGAGATTTTTATTCTACATCCTTATGATCGCGTTTCAGAAGTTCAAAGACGCCAGATGACCACAGTTCTTGATTATAATGTTCACAACATTGCCGTGAAGGGCAATTTTGATGATTGTCAAGCATTCGTAAAACAGATGTTTATGCTGCAATCGTCAGGTAAAGATTTTTTAAAAGGTAAAAAAATTGTTGCGGTAAATTCCATCAACTGGGCAAGAATTATGTCGCAAATTATTTATTATTTTTATGCAGCATTAAGGCTTGGCGCAAGTGAAGATTGTCCCGTTTCTTTTTCAGTTCCAACTGGAAATTTTGGTGATATTTATGCCGGATATTTGGCAAAGAAAATGGGTTTGCCAATTAAAAAATTGATTATTGCTACCAATAGTAACGATATTCTAACCCGCTTTGTTAAAAACAATGATTATAGCCGCAGAGATTTGATTGATACCTTATCGCCAAGTATGAATATACAAGTCTCTAGTAACTTTGAGAGGTTATTATTTAATACTTATAAAGACGCTGGTCGTCCAAAGGAATTAGCTAATTTGATAAGAAATTTTGAACAAAATGGTGCCTTAAAAGTTGAGCCGCAAATTTTAGAAAATATCAGACGAGATTTTGATTCTTATTCAATTGATGATGATGCGACCTGTGATTTAATCAAACAGCTTTACCGCAAAACTGGTGAAACTTTTGATCCTCACAGCGTTATTGGGGTTGGTGCAGCAAGAAGATATATGAGTAGCAAGGATTATAATAATGAACCATTAATTATTTTAGCAACTGCTCATCCCGCCAAATTTCCTGAAGCTATTGCAAAAGCTGGTTTGAACCCAACCCAGCTACCGCATTTCTTATCAGGTCTTATGACCAAAAAAGAAAAGATGGTAATTATGGAAAATAATCTTGAAGATATTAAAGAATTTATTTCTAAGGGCACCTCTAAGGCAAGC
>CAMDOL010000126.1 GCA_945903615.1 Rickettsia typhi
AGACGAAGAATGCAAGAGGCAGTAGGCTCTGCCTCTAAATTCTTCAAGCAAATTTTTACCACAAACTTTGTTTGCAACTCATTAAGATTAGAAAAATAAAAAATTATGAGTAAAAAGACGAAGCTTAAATAATGAATTTAAGATTGAAAATGGTATTAGAAGCTGTCACCGCTCAAATAACTAAAAAATAATTTATCAATAGTTTTGGCAATGTGCTTTTTAATATCTTTTTGATTCTCTGAATCATAATCCTTCCAGCCGCTGACATACATCAGACTTGATTTGTTATGTTGAAAAGATGACAACATTCCCATCAAAGTGTGCGTCATTAAAATCACTTCAGTATTATCAATTTTTTTATTCATAATCTTTGCCGCCCCCAATCGAAATGGTTCGCAGACTTTTTGCATTACATTCTCAAATAAAATTTTAAAATGTTTGCTTTGTTCAATTTGTTCAAAAGCAATAATTTTAGAAATTTTTTTGTGCTCCGAGCTTGTAATTGAAAGCACGAAAGTGATTGCCATTGTTTTTATGGCTTCAATAATTTCTTTTTTATTTTTACTACTAGCAATAATTTGCTGTTGCTCAACCATAGTTGGCATCATATTTTTATTGGTTTCATTATTAATTTTTTGAATTACCGCTTTATAAATATTGTCTTTGCTTACAAAATAATAATGCAAATTTGAAATATTTACCTTAGCCAAAGCCGCAATATCTCTGGTTCTAGCACCATCAAAACCGTTTTGTGAAAAAACTGTAATTGCCGCTTCTAAAATTTTTTCTTGCGGCAAAAGTTTTTCGATTATTTTTTTGCCCATAAAACCTGATCTTTTTCAAACTTCATCTCGTAACCTTCAAAACCTCCGCCAATCGCTTTGTGAAAGGCTATCAAGTTAGTCAAAGTTTGTTGTTTTTTTATGACTAATTGATTTTCCATTTTTAGCATTGCAATTTGCGCCACAAATAAATCTTCACTGGGAATTACACCAAGGCGTTTTTTGTTTTGGCTAATTTTAAAAATGCTGGCACTAGCTTTAAACTGGCTATCCGCCGCGCTTTCACTTTGCAGCGAATTAATATAACGCACTAACCCCGATTCACATTCTTCCAATGCTTTCAATACCGTATTTTCATAATTGAGCACCGCAATTTTTGCTTTATTTTTGCTAATTTTATATTCTGCAATCAGCCTTCCGCCTTCAAATATCGGAATTGAAACAAAGCCTTGAATATTTTTGACATTGGCACCATTTTTAAAAATATCACCCAGATTATTTGCGCCTCCACCAATATTGGCTGTTAAATTAAAGCTAGGGAAAAATTCTTTGAGTTGAGCTTTTTTGTCAAAAACTGCGGCGTCAATTTCATATTCGGCGGCGATAATATCAGGGCGGCGGCGCAGAATATCTGATTTTAAACCAACCGGCACAATTCCAGATTGATAATTTATAATTTGATTTGAGTTTGAATCTTGGAGAATTTTACCAATTTGATCAGGGGTTTTGCCAATCAAAACTGCTAATTTATAAGTAGCAACTTTTTGGATAGTTTGCAAATCAGCCAATTGCGATATGGCTTCGCCAAGATTAATCTTGGCATTATAAATATCAGTTTTAGCAGCAGTTCCACTTTTTTCTTTATGATTAATAATAGAGATTATTTGATTATGAGTGGCAATTATTTCTTGCAGATTGGCAATTTGTTTTTCAGCGCTACACAGCTCGATATAATTGCGTGAAATCTCGCCCGCAATGCTTATAGCGGTTGCTTTATAAATTTGCACCTCTTCTAAAAACCTTAATTTGCCCGCACGACGACGATCCAAATTCTTGCCCAACAAATCCAATTCCCAAGCCGCATCAAAACCAGATTGATAAATATCATATTTAACGCCATTTGGCCCAAAAGCTGGCGAAGCGAATCTTTGTCTGCCGCCATAAATTGTGACTGAAGGCAATAAAGCAGAAACCTGAATATCATTTAAATCACGGGAAGTAGCAATATCAGCGCTAGCAATTTGAATATTCTTGTTATTCTTCAAACCAAAATTAACTAGCTGATTTAAAAGTGGATCATTAAATTCCATCCACCAATTATCTTCTGGTGCACTGTTAGAAATTTTTGTGGAATTAGCAATAAACTCTGATGGGACTTGGTCTTTGATAACACTTTTAAACTCATTGTCATTCGAACAAGCAACTAAGAACAGGCTAAATATAAGGCTAAAATTGATTAGAAGAGATTTTAAATTTTTCATTACACCAGTTTTCATTTTAAACTATACCCAAACAAGTTGAAGATACCGATCTTATGCCAAAAAAGACCAGAAAGATCAATTTTTCTAAAACATTGTTTTAGTTGTTCAGAGGTTCCTATAATCAGCAATCACCTCGCTTCTTTTGATTTTGCTCTGTAAAAATGATTTAGAAACATCCACAATCATTCTTGCTTTTTTAATGGCTTCTCTACCCAAAAGCATACGGAAAGCCATAGTATCACGATTGGCAAGAGTTACTTCAATTTTAATTTTGGTGACGCCGATTGTTAAATTAGATTCAATTACATAACGCTTTTCTTTTTTTCCGCTAGAATCAGAAACATAGCGATAATCAATGATGGGAGCGATGCAGGTTTTAATTATTTTTTGATTTTTCTGCAGAGGATGGATTTGAAATTTAACATATTCTTGATTGCCCCAAATAAAAGTTTTGATGTTAAAAGCATGCAAAGAAGAGGTTTTAGCGCCAGTATCAATCTTGCCTTTAATAGCGGACAAACCCAGATCTTCAAAGAAGAACCACTCCTTCCAGCCAATTATATTTTTTTTGGATTTCTTTTCTTTAACCATTCATTTCTAAAAAAAATTTAACTTTTTCTAAATCTTCTTTAGTATCAACCGAAAGCGGATGAGAATCAACAATTTGCACGACAATCTTCATCTGATTTTCCAGAGCTCGCAACTGCTCTAGGCTCTCTCTTTTTTCTAATGGGCTTGGATTTAAATTTACAAATTTTTCGAGAGCTTTTCTTTTATAAGCATAGATTCCGATATGATGGTAATATTTATTTTTTATATCACCTTCGTGAAGCCCCAGCTTCTGCGGATCCCCAGATGCTAAATCAAAATGATTGTGATTTGAATTGGATTTGGCACCCTCAACTGAATAAGGAATTGGGGCGCGGGAAAAATACAAAGCTTGACCTAAATTTTTATGCGCACCAAATGCAATAGCAATTTTTACTACATTAGGATTATTAATCTCATCTTCATTTTTAATTACTGAAGCAACTGTGGCAATATCTGCATCACTTTGCAAAGCCGCATTCGCCGCAGCAATAATAACCTGCGGATCAATCACCGGCAAATCACCTTGCAAATTCACCACCACTTCAAAATCTTGATAATTGGGCATTTGTAGCAGCGCCGCATATATTCGATCAGTTCCCGATGGCAAATTTGGATCAGTGATAATTGCTTTTCCACCAGCATTTTCAATCACTTGTGCAATTTCCTGACAATCACACGCCACCACAACTTCACCCAAATTCGCTTTTTGTGCTTGCTCAAAAACCCTTACAATCATTGATTTGCCAAAAATATCTGCCAGAGGTTTGTTCGGCAATCTAGTTGATGCCAAGCGCGCTGGAATAATAGTTAAAATTTTTTGCATATTTTAATTAACAAAGTTTATTGATAATTCTTGACTTTTCTCTCTCAGACATATCTAATGCCCACCTTCTTGCCCATTCCTCTTATAGCAAAGTTCAT
>CAMDOL010000127.1 GCA_945903615.1 Rickettsia typhi
TGCGGCTGGATGGTTTATATCTGACATACAAGAGCGTCTATCCAGAATAGAAGATGCGGTTAACGAAATAGAAAGTAAATTAACCCAAAGAGATATTGATTAATAAATGGGACGCTGGTGGGACAATTAGCCGCAAATTATGGCGATAATTGATAATTATTGACAATAACCAATAGGTTCTTAGAATGCCTGCCTTACTGTTGCCATTGGTGATAATCAATTGTGATTATTGACGCTCGACCAGTCTTGTAAACAGTAGGTCGTCAGTTCGAATCCGACATTCGGCACCATTTCAATCAAACTATTATTGAAGTGTTCAATCAAAAATTCCTTCCAATCCGCTCATTTCTTTTTGATATTTTCATCTGCATCTGGGGAATGATTGTTCCTATTGCTTATATAAAAGCTATTATTGATAACGATTCTAAGCTTGCCGATCAAGGTGCGAGAATTTGGGCACAGTTTTCGCTTTTCATTTTAGAAAAATTATGCGGCATCAAATATGAAATTCGTGGGTTAGAAAATTTGCCTAAAGAAAACGGCTTCGTGGTTGCCTGTAAGCACCAATCAATGTGGGAAACTATTGTTTTTCACTTAATTTTTAATCGCCCAGTTTATTCTTGGAAAAAAGAATTACTTAAAATTCCTTTCTATGGCTGGTTTTTAAGAGCGATGAGCGGAATCACTATCGACCGCAAAGGCGGCGCAAAGGCTTTAAAAAATCTTTTATCTGAAGCTAAAAAATATACCAACAACGGGCAAAATATTATTCTCTTTCCACAAGGCACCAGAACACCAGCCGGAGCCAGCACAAAGGATTATCCTTATCAAATTGGCATTGTAGCAATTTATCATCATTTGCAAGTTGATGTTGTTCCGGCGGCGTTGAATTCAGGAATTTATTGGAATAAAAAAGGTACCAAAAAATTGGGAACAATAATTTTAGAGTTCCTGCCTCCAATTAAAGCAGGATTAGAGAAAAAAGAATTTTTACAAAAATTAGAAACTGCCATTGAAACAAAAAGCCAAGAAATCAGCTTGACAAATTAGGATTATTTTGTATATTCCCGCCTTCTTTTATTCATCCCAAGTCCAGATTCGCTATGAAAATTTACAACTCTTTGAAGTCAGCAAAAGCTCGTGATAAAAACTGTAAAATCGTTCGCAGAAAAGGTCGTTTATATGTTATCAACAAAGTGAACCCTAGATTCAAAGCTAGACAAGGTTAGTTTTTTAACTTAAATTGTAGAGCCTAAAATGCTTTCTACTCGAAAGATCTTAATTGGTACCAGAGGCAGCAAGCTCGCACTATCCCAAGCTGATGAAGTTAAACAACTCATCATCTCCCAATACCCAGAATACCAAAAATCTCCTGAATTAATTTCGATCACCTCATTCAAAACCACTGGCGATAAAATTATCGATAAAAGCCTTGTAGATATTGGTGGAAAAGGTTTATTCATTAAAGAAATTGAAGAGGCATTGCTAGATGGACGCATTGATATTGCCGTTCATTCTATGAAAGATGTGCCTGGATTTTTTAGTTCTGGATTAGATATTTTTGCCATTCCAACCAGAAAAGATCCGCGTGACGCTTTCATTTCTAACCAATATTCTTCTATTGCCAACCTGCCCCTAAACGCCACTATTGGCACTTCGTCTCCAAGGCGTTCAGCTTTAGTTCTAAACCAACGACCAGATTTAAAAATCGTTAATTTTCGTGGCAATATCGACACTAGATTAAGCAAATTACAAGATAAACAAGTTGATGCTACAATTTTAGCTGTTGCCGGATTGACTAGAATCAAAATGCAAAATCGTATCACCACAATAATTGATGCTCAAGAAATGTTGCCTGCCGTTGGTCAAGGAGCTTTAGCTTTACAAGCCAGAAGTAGTGATGCATTTATGATCAAGATTTTAGAACCACTAAATAATCAAGCCAGTAAAGTTTGCGTTGATGCCGAAAGGGCATTTTTAAAAACCATTAACGGCTCTTGCAAAACACCTCTTGCTGCTTATTGCCAAATTCAGAATGATCAATTGTTTTTGCAAGTTCTGCTATCAAGTTTTGATGGTAAAGAAATCTATAAAACATCACGAACTGGTGGTTTGCGAGATTCTATAAAAATTGGTAATGATGCCGGCGAAGAACTTAAAAAGGTTGGTAAATATATTCTGGATAATTTGAATGGCTAAAATCCTTCTTACTCGTCCAAAAAAGCTCTCTCAAAAAATTGCTAAAAACTTAAGCAAAAAAAATCTTTCTTCTCTTATTCAGCCTTTATTTTCAATTGTTCCAGTTAAGAATCTTCAACCCATAACTCAAAAACTTCAGGCAGTTTTAATCACCAGCTCAGCGGCAATTTTTGCTTTGGACAAATTATTGATTAAAAAAGATGTGTTGATTTTAGTGGTCGGTCAAAAAACTGCCGCCCAAATTAAGAAGTTGGGTTATAAAAATATTGTTATAGCCTCTGGTTCTGCTGCTTCACTTCTAAATTTGGCATTAGAAAAATTAGCAAAATCTTCAGGATTAATTCTGTATTTATCAGGAAAAATTATTACTTTGGATTTGATAGAAAAATTAAAAGAACAAAATTTTTCTGCACAAAAAATTGTAGTCTACGAAACTGTCGAAAGCAAAAAGTTTTCTGATAAAACTATTGATGCAATCAACAATGGCAATATTTCCGAAGTTTGGATTTATTCAAAAAATAGTTTGAATATTTTTTATAAATTAACTTGCCAACATAATTTGCTTGAATGTTTGAATGGAATAAAAATATTATGTCTTAGCAAAGAAATTGCCGATTTAGCTAGTGAGATGAATTTTTTAAAAACTGGAATTATCAAAGAATAGTATGCAAGAACAACCAAATCCAAAATCTAAAAAGCGTTATTATTCAATCATCTTCTGGTTGGCGTTAATTATATTTGCTTATTTTTCGGGGCAATATTTACTCAACGAATTTCATTATAAGCAAGCTAAAGAAAATGCTAAAAGTGAATTTTCCAATATTGAAACTGAGATTTATCAAATACCAGTAGCTAAAACTGAGCCAATTAAAGCTGAAGAAAAACCTTTGAATCAAAATGAAGTTTTGCTCAAACAACAATTACAAATTGCCGATTTACAAAATAGTATTAATGCTCTGCAACTAGATTTATCAAGGTTAAAAACTAATGATGGTTTAGCAAAAATTATTTTGAGCTTTGTTAAGTTCCAAGATTTGGTAGAATCAAAACACAATTATGATTCTGAATTACAAAAACTAGAAGTGCTTTGCCGTGCTGATTTTGCACTAACTAGCACAATTGCCAAACTAAAATCAACCCTACAAAATCAACCAAAGAACCACCAAGAATTATCTAGAGAATTCGCCGATTTAATTCCACAAATTAAAGCAAAGCAAATTGAAATTGAAAGTGGCGGAGCTTGGTGGGGAAGGATCAAAGCAGTGGTTGCAAGATTTATTATTATCAAAAAAACCGGAGAAAATAAATCTGGATCAGATGTTGAATCGGCAATTTTTAAAATCATCACCGCTCTTGAAAACAAACAATTCGACCGTGCCTTGCAAAATGTTGATTTGATAGGAAGAGATTATCAAGAAACTTTAGCAACACTCAAAATTGATTTACAAAATGCCAGCAATT
>CAMDOL010000128.1 GCA_945903615.1 Rickettsia typhi
CTGGTAAAGTGTCTTCTGTGCTTAATACTTGCACTGTTGGTAGTGGTATTAGTGCAACCTACCAAACAACTCAAAATGCTCATAAAGCTTGTGCTTTGGCTTTTCAAGTTGATCCTAACTCTTAAGTTAGCTTTTGAACTATTAAATATAAAAAACCCTGTAGCTTTAGTTAGCTACAGGGTTTTTTATTATCTAAACTTTGATATATAAATCAGTTGATTTATATATCTTTTTTATTTTTTACGGAGCAGTCGCTCCGCTCCATTTTATGGGGATCCTCATATACCGAATTAGTTCGGTAGTGGCAAAATGAATTCGGTATATATGCGTAGTGACAAATTGCTAATTGCGATGATAAATTTTCTTGTGCCATTCATTATGCTTTATGCATTTTTTGTGCTTGCGGATTATGTAAATAACGGATTTTTCTCTTTGATTTATGCAACGATCTTATTGATTATTTCTTTCTTAATTTATTCCACAAAATTCGCCGACCTAAAATTATCTTCTTTAGTTTCTATCAAAATCATCTCATGGATTGGGCTTTTAATTGCCATTGCATATCTGACAATAATTTTATTTTTGTTAGTTGATTTAATGCCGGAGATAAGAATCTAGACCATCACCTGCACTGGCTTTGCACTCTGCGCGCAATGACAAACAATGTTGGTTGGAAATTAAATTAATTGACTTTAAACTGCATCTTTTCCTATTTTTTCATTTACTTAAATAAATACCAAAATGACTGCCAAAACTT
Organism: Rickettsia typhi; assembly: GCA_945903615.1. Lineage (GTDB taxonomy): Bacteria > Pseudomonadota > Alphaproteobacteria > Rickettsiales > UBA1997 > JAJTCH01. The sequence goes on from CAMDOL010000128.1 coordinate 758, forward strand.
TATACGACAAAATCTGGGGCTCACATTTAATTGATGATGACGGCCAAGGAAAATTAACTGGCCAATTGCTCTATGTTGATCGCCAATTAATTCACGAAGTTACTTCGCCACAAGCCTTTGAAGGTCTTAGAATGGCAGGCAGAAAGCCTAGAAATCCTAAAGCGCATTTAGCTGTCGCTGATCACAATGTTCCAACCGTTAATGCTGATCGTGGACACGGAACTTCAGGAATCAAAGATAAAACTTCTAAAATTCAGGTAGAAACTTTGGAAGCTAATTGCAAAGAATTTGGCATCAAATATTTTGATTTAGATGATAAAAAACAAGGTATCGTGCACATTGTTGGGCCAGAACAAGGTTTTACTCAGCCGGGAATGATTATTGTTTGTGGTGATTCTCACACTTCAACTCATGGTGCTTTTGGTGCGCTTGCATTTGGTATTGGCACTTCCGAAGTTGAGCATGTTTTAGCAACTCAAACTTTGATTGGACAGCGTGCAAAAAATATGTTGGTGCGTGTCGATGGCAAATTGGGTTTTGGCGTAACTGCCAAAGATATTATTTTGGCAATCATTGGCAAAATCGGCACGGCGGGTGGCACGGGCTATGTTATTGAATACGCTGGTGATGTAATTACCAATTTATCAATGGAAGGCAGAATGACGATTTGCAATATGTCAATTGAAGCAGGCGCTAGGGCAGGTTTGATTGCTCCTGATCAAGTTACTTACGATTACTTAAAAGGAAGACCGCTCGCGCCAAGTGCGGCAGATTTTGATAAAGCAGTTAAATATTGGGATTCATTAAAATCTGATGCTGGTGCATTTTATGACAAAACTATAATTCTTCACGCTGACGAAATTGCTCCGCAAGTTACTTGGGGAACTAGCCCCGAAGATGCGCTGCCAATCACTGCGTCAGTTCCATTTCCAGAAGATTTTAAAGATCACGGCAAATCAGAAGCGGTAAAAAGATCGTTAGAATATATGGGTTTAAAATCGGGAACTCCATTAGAAGAAATTCAAATTGATAAAGTTTTTATTGGTTCTTGTACTAATGGCAGAATTGAAGATTTGCGCGTTGCTGCCAAATTAACTCAAGGAAAAAAAATTGCCAAAAATATTAAATTGGCAATGGTCGTTCCGGGTTCTGGTTTGGTAAAAGAGCAGGCAGAAAGTGAAGGTTTGGATAAAATCTTCATTGAAGCTGGTTTTGAATGGCGCCAGCCGGGCTGTTCAATGTGTTTGGCAATGAACGCCGATCAATTGGAAGCTGGTGAAAGGTGTGCTTCTACTTCAAATAGAAACTTTGAAGGCAGACAAGGCAGGGGCGGAAGAACTCATCTGGTAAGCCCACAAATGGCAGTTGCCGCGGCGATCAATGGGCATTTGAGCGATGTTAGAAAAATGATGAATTAAATAATTCATACAACAAAAAGCAGAAATGTATTTTTAATAAACGATATTTTGAATCTTCAATACACAAACAAAGCTATATGAACTGCCAAATTACAAATTGCATTTTTACAAAACTAATTTGTAAATTCAGAAAAATTTTTTGTAAAAAATCTGGCAATATTGCCGTGGTAAATCTTTGTGGTGTGATTGGCAAAGGTGGAAAGATTGATCAGGGAGTTAATATTGACAACACCAATCCCCTTTTGGAGAAAGCTTTTGAAACAAAGAATATCAAAGCAGTGGCAATTAATGTCAATTCTCCGGGTGGCTCGCCAGTTCAGTCTGAATTAATTTATATTAGAATCAAAGAATTGGCAGCGGAGAAAAAAATTCCGGTTTTCACTTTTGCGGGGGATGTTGCGGCTTCAGGAGGCTATTTCATTTTGCTAGCTGGTGATGAAATTTTTGCTCACAATGCTTCAATTGTTGGTTCAATTGGCGTTATATCTGCAGGTTTTGGTTTTGAAGAATTAATCAAAAAAATTGGTGTGCAAAGAAGAATTTATGCGCAAGGAAAAAACAAAGCGGTGCTTGACCCATTCTCTCCTGAAAATTCTGAAAGTGTAGAAATTTTAAAATCGGCTCAAAAAGATGTTTTTGAAAGTTTCAAAGATTTAGTCCGCCAAAACCGCAAAGACAAACTAAAAGAATCTGACGATTACTTATTCAACGGCGCTTTTTGGTCAGGCAAAAAAGCGGTAGAGCTTGGTTTGGTTGATGCAATTGGTGAGATGCGCAGTGTGATGAAAAACAAATTTGGTGATAAAATTAAATTTATCAATATTGAACCGAAGAAAAAGGGGTTTATTAAGGAATTATTAGCCAGTAGTTTTGGCGGCAATTTTGCTGATAATTTGATTGAAAAAATTGAAGAAAAAAGTTTTTGGAATCGTTTTGGGCTATAAAAAATGCCAACATTAAACTGGATAAAAAAGACAAAGTTATCAACCGATCTGCCAACCTTTTTTTGGACTAAATTAAACAGATTTTAAAAGTTGGCAGCGCCTCTAAAAATTCTAATTTTTAATGGAAATATTCCACCAAAAAGTAATGAAATTTCTACTCAAAAAATCATCAGAAAGATCAATTTTTAGTTGTTCAGAGGTTCCTATATTCATTGATTTTCATCGATAGATTCTGGCAAAAAGCCACCCGCCTGCATATTCCACATACTTTGATAATATCCCCCAGTTTTTATCAATTCTTCGTGGGTTCCGTCTTCAATAATTTTTCCTTTGTCTAAAACAATGATTCTATCCATATGTTTGAGGGTAGAAAGCCTGTGGGCAATTGCAATTATTGTGGTGGAACGATCAGCAATTAACAAATTTAGGCTTTCTTGAATATGGTTTTCAGTATGGGAATCAAGGCTACTCGTTGCTTCATCTAAAATTAAAATCGGAGCATCTTTTAAGATTGCTCTAGCAATGGCAATTC
>CAMDOL010000129.1 GCA_945903615.1 Rickettsia typhi
GGAACCTCTGAACAACTAAAAATTGATATTTCTGAGGATTTTTTGAGTAGAAATTTCATTACTTTTTGGTGGAATATTTCCATATTTCACCAAAAAGTAATGGAATTTATGCCAAAAAAGACCAGAAAGATCAATTTTTCTAAAACATTGTTTTAGTTGTTCAGAGGTTCCTTTAGTTTTAAATGTAGTTAAAAATTAAACCAAATGCCATTACTAGAAGGGTTAGAATGTTGATGAGTAATATTGTTTTAGTAAATAATTTTAAATATTTAATTCTGTTAAAAAACCAATAACCGCCACAAGCGGTGATAAATAAGGCTGGAATTGTGCCAATTCCAAAAGACAACATTGCCAATAAAACTAGCCAGTGATTATCCATTGATAGAGCGATGACAATTGCGCCATAGACTAAACCACAAGGTATGAAGCCAAGGGCTATACCTAAAGAATAATTTTTTAAACCAGTTGGATTTAAAAATAGATAATTGATGAAATTTTTTAGAAAAGAAAAAAGTTTCCAATCAATTTTTATGTTTAAAGATTTGGAGCTGATTTTAAAAGGTAATTTAATTTTTGCAATTGTGGAGTTAAAGATCATTAATGCACCGACCACCAATAACAAGCCGGCCAATTGTTTAAAGACGATAATATTTTTTAAATTATGCGCTAAAAGAGAAGATAAAAAAGCAATCAAGCAATAAGTTGTAATGCGACCGCAGTGATAAGGAAAAAGTGCTAGACCAGATAATTTTTTAAATACCGTAATTTCTTCGATGGAAATTTTATTTAAGCGATTAGAAACCTGCATTAAAACAAATGGCCCGCACATTCCCGCGCAGTGAGAAAAACCTCCAAACAAACCGAAAGTGAAGAGAGAGATGATGATGGTTAGTTCTGAATGGTTCATAAAATTGACATCAAAAACACCGCTACATTGCGATCTTCCATCATCAAAATATTATAAGTGCGACAAGCCGAGCCGGTGTTCATTTCGTCAATTGAAATTTCTGGATAATGAGTTTTGATTTTGTTTTTTAAGTTAGCAGAAATTATTTGGTGATTATCGCCAGTTCCAATCAATAAAATCTCTGGCTCAAAATCCAAAATCACTTTTAAATTTTGTTCAAAAAAATCTTCGACTGAGCTGATTTTCACCTCAATGATTTGATGAGGGGTTAAAATGATTGAGTTTTGGTAGAGGTTTTCATTAATCTTAAAACCTTCTATTCCATAACCGTTAATAACATTACGATTTTTTGGAATTGCTGGCGTGATATCCATGTGCTTATTTCAATTGCAATTAAATATTTATTCTATTTTAATTTGACGAATCTTAGCTAGATAAATCTTCAATCTCAATAGGTCTTACAAATTTCTTAGAAATTTTTTGCGTAAGAACTATAACATTTTAACCTAAAATTCACTCAAAAAACTATGCATATTAATTTCACTCAATCTTTCGAATTTAAAAACAATAAAAATGCTGTTTTGGTCTTATTAATCAGTGAAGAAATCGCTAAAAAATCTAAAGAGGAGTTTCTAGGAAAGGCTAAAGATCTTTATAACTTCACCGGCAAGACATCTCAAATCAATATGTTGGCAACTGACGGAACCCTACTTATTCTTGCTGGAATTGGGTCAGAAAATAAGTTTGATAATTTAGCTGCCCAAAAAACTGGCGGAAGAATTGCTGCTTATTTGAATGCCAATAAAATTAAAGAGGCGGTGATTAGTTTTGAAAATGACGGTGAAATTGCGGCTAACATTGCTTTTGGATTTTATCTGCAAAGTTACCGTTTTAACAAATATTTCAACGATAAAAAAGAAGGCAAAGCCGTTAATTTAAAATCAGTTCACATTATCGCCAAAGATTTAGCTAAAGCTAAAAAACATTTTGCAGAACTAGAATTGGTAATCAAAAATATTTTCTTAACTCGTGATTTGGTTTCTGAGCCTTCTAACGAACTCAATCCAGAAAGCTATGCTAAAATTTGCCAAGCGATAAAAGTTCCCGGACTAGAAATTGAAGTGCTCGGTGAAAAAGAAATGGCTAAGCTTGGAATGCACAGTTTGCTTGGTGTGGGGCAGGGTAGTGCGCGTGAATCTAAGATGGTAATTTTCAAATATTTTGGTGCTAAAAATAAAAATGCCAAAGGGGATAACGCCCCAATTGCTTTTATTGGTAAGGGCGTAACCTTCGATACTGGCGGCATTTCCATCAAACCCTCTAATAATATGGAAGATATGAAAACCGATATGGCAGGATCTGCTGTGGTGGTTGGATTAATGAAATTATTGGCAGAAAGAAAAGCTAAGGTGAACGCGATTGGTGCCATCGGTATTGTTGAAAATATGCCATCAAGCACCGCGCAAAAACCTGGAGATGTTGTAAAATCAATGTCTGGTCAAACTATCGAAGTGATTAATACTGACGCAGAAGGCAGATTGGTTTTGGCGGATGTTTTGCATTACACTAATACTAAATTCAAACCAAAATTAATGGTTGATCTTGCTACTCTAACTGGTGCAATCATTGTGGCTTTGGCTGATGTTCACGCTGGATTATTTTCTAATGATGATGAACTTTCTAATCAGCTACTTGAGGCTGGAAAAAAATCTGGTGAAACTTTATGGAGAATGCCAGTTTCGGAAGAATATGATGCAATGATCAATTCCGATATTGCTGATATGAAAAATGTTGGCTCTGGGCGTGGGGCTGGCAGCACAACTGCTGCGCAATTTTTACAACGCTTCGTTGGCAAAACTAAATGGGCACATTTGGATATTGCTGGTGTTGCTTGGAAAGGTAAGGGTGATGCGACCGCTGTAAAAGGTGCGACTGGATTTGGTGTAAAATTATTGAACCAACTAGTGATTGATAATTACGAAAAATAGCTTTTTTTGTGATACTTGAGTTTGAGGTAATGCTATTAATAACGCTCAGTGTCATCCCCGACTTGATCGGGGATCCGGAAATGTTAAGACAAAAACTGGATCCCCGATCAAGTCGGGGATGAAACTAAGCGGGATAGTTTTTATTTCTTAATCCGTGCAACCCGCATTTGTAAGAATTTTATTTTCCACCCACTAATAAAATTCTTAAATTTTTCTTTGGTCAAAGCCAATGAAGAACATAAAAAACCAATCAAAATTCCACCAAAAAAACAAAGTAAAATTATCAAAAATAATTTTGCTTCCACTTCAAAAGGCAAAGGCGCCAGTGAAATTGTTACATTTTGATGATTGTTGAGGCAAAACACCATTATGAGAGCAACAACCAAAATAAAAATAAATTTATTGATGATTCTAAAAAGTGATTTGATGATTCTCATATAATTATTTTGATTAAATCTAAACTAGTAAAGCGGTCTCGAATCAAGTTGGAATTGGTTAAAGCTTGATTATAAATTTTTTGATCAAAACCAATATCGCCACATTTTTCTGGCAAAGCAAATTTTTTATAAGACTTTAGCAAGTCATTTTTACTTATAAATGTTTTTTGCAATTCAGCTTTAATGGTATGCCAGTTAGTCTGTAAATTTTGATTTATTTTTTGTGCCAGTTTGTCATCAATTGCTTTTTTATTGATCTCGCTAAAAAAATGCTCCGCCAAATTTTTATC
>CAMDOL010000130.1 GCA_945903615.1 Rickettsia typhi
CGGGGATCCCCACTTTCGTGGGGCGGAGCTGGTGCTCCGTAAAAAATAATTCTTGGTATGAGATCCCCACTTTCGTGGGGCACAGCTGGTGCTCCGTAAAAAATAACGGGTTGTTTGATTAATGGGTTGATGCTTAATTCATTATCGGTTTTATCACCCCCTTGAGGCCCTCCCGCCTTAAGGGAGGGTCAAACCAGCTTGCTGGTTTGGGGAGGGGTTAGAAATATAAAATAAAAAAATAAATTTATTTTCTAACTAATAGATTTTTAACCCCTCCCCAAACGACCTTGTCGTTTGACCCTCCCTCAAGGGGAGGGTGATAACACCGAGTTTTTTTATATTATCAACCCATTAGTCAAACAATCCGAAAAATAATTCTTGGTATAGGATCCCCACTTTCGTGGGGCGGAGCTTCTTGAAGCTGGTTTAGATATTTAGTAAAAAATCTCGACCAATGCGAATGCCGTGATGATCAATGCCGTGACCCAAACCTTCCAAAGCGTGGTGTTCAAAAGGAATTTGCTCTTGCTCTAATAATTTTTTGGCTTCTAAGAAATCTTCAAAAGGTAAAACTTCATCATTTTTGCCATGAATCAAACAAATTTTTGGCTTAGAATTTATGCCCTCGCCAAGCCAACTTGGCAAAATTAATTTGCCTGAATAAGCAATAATTCCAGCATTGGTCTTGTGGCGACGCAGCGAGTTATACATTGCCATCATCGCACCTTGTGAAAAGCCAACGATGATTAAATCTTGGTGATTTAAACCAAATCTCTCCAGCTGAGAATCAATAAAAATATCTAAAATGCGATTAGCTTCCAGAATTTGCGGATAGATAATTTTTGGATCATAATTCTCCAGCGAAAACCATTGATAACCACTCATAGACGGATGACTCAGTGAAAAAGGTGCGTTAGGAGAAATAAAATGAGCGTTAGGAACGCTATGTTTAAATTCTTGCGCCAGATCAATCAGATCCTCACCGGAAGCACCATATCCGTGCAAAAAAAGCATTAGCTTTTTGGGTTTTTCTTTTGATAATGGTTCGATTTCAAAAAATTCTAGTTCTTTCATTGGTCAAAATTTGATTCAAAAATACCGAACTGATTTTATCAAATTCGGCGGGGATCCCCACTTTCGTGGGGCACAGCTGGTGCTCCGTAAAAAATAATTCTTGGTATGAGATCCCCACTTTCGTGGGGCACAGCTGGTGCTCCGTAAAAAAATTAAATTTAATCTTTCAAGTTACAGGCAAAAAAATGCTGACAGTAAATAGCATCACCGTTAAAAAAAACCAACAGTTAATTTTTAAAGATCTCGGTTTTTCAACTGGTCTTGGCTCATGCTTGATTCTGGCTGGAAAAAATGGTTCGGGCAAAACTACCTTGCTAAAAACCATTGCCGGACTTCACAAATCAAGCTCTGGGGAAATTTTGTGGAATGAAGAAAATATTGAAAATTTTTATCCTGAATTTGCCGCCGACATTAATTACATCGGACATAAAAATTTTCTTAAACCCCGCCTCACCGTGTGGCAAAATTTGGCTTTTTATGCTGAACTTTCTGGCACCGAAATTTTATTACCATCCGCAATTAAATATTTTAGCTTGGAAGAAATTCTAGAAAAACCAGTTCACCAACTATCCAGCGGCTGGCAAAAAAAAGTAATGCTCGCCAAACTTCTCTGCTGCCCCACAACAATCTGGCTTTTGGATGAGCCAACTGTCAATTTAGATAAAGAAGGAAAACAATTATTATTCAACTTGGTAAGCGTGCGTGCAAAAGAAGGAGGAATTGTTATCATCGCCACCCATGATGAAATATTCTCACCAATTAGCGGGCAAATTTTGTTAGAAGATTTTAAATAAAAGTATCCCCAAAAAGTTGTCCTAAAATTATACCAAAGTTCATCTTAAATTCATTTTTAAGCTTCGTCTTTTTACTCATAATTTTTTATTTTTCTAATTGAGACAAGCTTTAGTTGAAAATCATAAATAAAGATGATGATAAATACACCTACCGCTCTTAAAATGGTCAGCTAAAATATTACTTTTCAATCCGAAATAAAATCATGAAAGATTTAATCAACTACATCAAACAAAGTCCTATAATCAAAGAAATTGATATTGAATCAAAAAAAATTTCTTATCAGGGAATTAATCAGAATAGAAAAATAGAAAAATTATCTGGCAAAGAGAATGAAATAGGTGAGGAGCTTGTAAGAGCTTATTTACTAACAAAATTAGTCAAAGAACTTGGCTATAAACCAGAAAATATTGAGATTGAGAAAGAATATGACATAGGCAGACCAAAAGTTAATAAGCCAAGAATTGATGTTGTTGTAAGAGATAAAGAGGGGAAAGCATTCTTATACATTGAGCTAAAAAGCCCTCAAGATTATGAAAAAGACAAAGACGAAGTTATTGAAAAACAACTTTTTAACCTTGCCAGTCAAGAAGTTGGAAGTGGAATTGTTGTAAAATATTTAGTTCTTTATTCAATTGAGTTGGTTGGTGGTGAAATAAAAGATAAATGTTTGCTGATTGACTATGATAAATATTCGTCATTTTCAGATTGGGAAAAGGCTAGAGATTTTATTGATCAACTGCCAGCAAGATATGAAAAAGCTGTCAAAGAGCCTTATATTAAAGGCGGCAAGAAAGACCTAGAGAAGAATTTTGATCATGCTAAATTAGATAGCAAACGCAAAAACCTGCACAATGTTTTGTGGGGTGGTGGTGGCACAGATGATAACGATATTTTTTCTTCGTTGGTAAATATCATTTTGGCTAAAATTCAAGATGAGAGCGAAAAAGAAGATGGCGAGAAATATGATTTTCAAACTTTTGCCTACGCAAAAAAGAGTGATGAAGTTTTTGAAACCAACGATGAGCTTTTTACAAGAATAAATAATCTATATAGAAGAGCCTTAAAACAAAGACTTAACATTCTTGATGAGCAAGAATTAGCAGAAAGTTTTGTGGTTGATAGAAAGAAATTCTCTCTTGCCAAGTTAAAATATGCTGTTTCAGAGCTTGAAAGCCTTTCGTTTGTTGATGGTAAAAATAGTTTATCTGGCAAAGATATTTTAGGTGATTTTTTTGAAGGCATAATAAGAGAAGGCTTTAAACAAACCAAAGGGCAGTTTTTTACTCACATTAATATTGTAAAGTTTTTGTTGTGGGGTTTGCAGCTAGATAAGCTGGCGATTGAAAAGATTAATAAAGACAAGCAATTGCCACATATGATTGACCCATCGGCTGGTAGCGGCACTTTCTTGATTGAATACATGAAATTCATCACTGAAAATATTAAACGAAGATTTAAAGGCGAGATAAAAAATAACAGAGATATTAAAGATCGTTTTCAAAATTGGTTTGAGCCAGATAATAGAGAAAATAAATGGGCTGAAACCTTTATTTATGGTATTGAACACAATTTTAACTTGGGCACGGCTACAAAAGTTAATATGATTTTACACGGCGATGGATCTGCAAATATCTTTGTTAAAGATGGTTTATTGCCATTCAATTATTATGATACGACCGC
>CAMDOL010000131.1 GCA_945903615.1 Rickettsia typhi
TTTTAGAAAAATTGATCTTTCTGGTCTTTTTTGGCATAAATTCCATTATTTTTGGTGAAATATGGAAATATTCCACCAAAAAGTAATAAAATTTCTACTCAAAAAATCCTCAGAAATATCAATTTTTAGTTGTTCAGAGGTTCCTTAAATATTGGGAAATAATTCTTTTATAAGAATAGGCTTTTTTGCCTTTTGCTTGCTTGTTCTAGTGTTGGCAAAGATTATCCATTCGTAAAAGTTCATAAGCTTAGTATTTATTAAAATCAAGTTTTTGATGTTGATTTTAATAAATGCAATACTTGCCACAAGGAACTGAAGTGAAGCCCTTGTTGCCTTTTATCTTGGGAGTTGAAGGAAGCCCTTGTTGTCACCTAATTTCAATTGCAATAAAATAAAAAGTTACTAAACCACCAACTTCTGAACCTCGAGCAGCACATCTTTTCCAATTGGTGCAGCAGCAGCAGAGCCAGCCCCACCATGTTCTACAACTACTGAAATTGAATATTTAGGATTTCCCACTGGTGCAAGACCAACAAAGATTGCGTGGTTTTGATGGCTGCTCGCTTCTTCATTTGACATTTCATCCTCTCGTTTGGAAATTACTTGCGAAGTTCCAGTTTTACCCGCCATTTCAAAACCTTTAATATCAATGCGTTTACCATAAGCTGTTCCGCCTGCCTCATTGACTACTCTTCTCATTCCTTCCAAAACAAAATCAATATGTTTTTTATCGGCAATTGGCTTGTCTTTCAAATCTTGATATTGGTTATATATATTTTTATTTTTTACCAAATAAGGTTTGATTGGCGTACCGCCATTAGCAAGTCTTGCGGTCACGACCGCCATTTGTAATGGGGTTGCCAAAACAAATCCCTGACCAATTGCGGTATTGAGAGTGTCGCCACCAACCCAAGGTTGTTTAAAAACTTTTTGTTTCCATTCATCAGACGGAACATTTCCAGACTTTACGCCAAAAAGGCTCACATCAAAATATTCACCATAGCCAAATCGTTTGGCAACATCGGTGATTTTTTTAATTCCAATTTTGTTTGAGGTGTCAAAAAAATAAGTGTTGCAAGAATGTTTGATCGCATCAGACATATCCATCGAGCCGTGCCCTTTCTTATCCCAGCAATGGAAAGTTCTTCTGCCTAATTGATAAGTTCCGTTGCAATAAACTTTATTCAGCGGATTAATTCCGCTTTCTAGAGCTGCAATCACTACCATTAATTTAAAAGTTGATCCTGGAGGATAAGTTGCAGAGATTGGTTTGTTGTTTAGTGGTTTTCTAGGATCTTGCATCAACTCTTTCCAATAATCACGACTCACACCTTCAACAAATTTATTTGGATCAAAGGAAGGGCTGGAAACCATAGCGATAATTTCACCGGTTTTAACATCCAAAACCGTGACGGAGGCAACAACATCCTTGATGCGATTGGCAATAAATTGTTGCAGTCTCAAATCAATCGTTAAGCTAATTTTACTTCCTTCAATAGAGTCTTTTTTGGAAAGGGTGCGAATGGGGATTCCAAAAGCGTTCACCTCTACATAGCGCACACCAAAACGGCCTCTTAATACTTCGTCAAAACTTCTTTCAATTCCACTTTTACCAATTCTAAAATCAGGGTGTAGAAATAAATTTTGTTCTTGCCCAGCACTTTCTTTTTCAGCAGGAAGGGAAACATAGCCAACAAAATGTGCGGTTTCAAAAGGTAATGGATAAGCACGCAAAATGCCGCTTTCAATGGCAACACTGCTTAGTTTGTGATAGTTAGATTCAATGCGCGATAAATCGTCCCAAGATAAATTATCCATCAACGAGATGATGCTTTTGCGTTTAGCATTTTTGATCCGGCTTAAAATAATTTCCCGATCTTGATCAGATAGCGCTAGAATTTCAGCCAACTTATCAATCGTATTTTGAACATCAGGTTTGTTCTCAGTATATAAAAGTAACCGATAATTATGATGATTTGTAGTAAGCGCTTTAGCATTGCGATCCATAATCAAGCCGCGCGGGGCTGGTGCAATTAAAGGTCTGATTCTGTTGCTATCGGACTTGGTTGAGTATTCCTCATATTTAAAAATCTGCAAATAACCAAGTCGAGCAATAAGTGCTGATATAAGTCCAGCTTGAGCACCACCAATGATTGCGGTTCTTCTGGTGAATAATTTATTTTTTCTAAAATCCCTCAGCATTTATTAGGAACCTTTCAGTAGTTTTTTATCCAAATAATCAAAAAATTTATGCAGCAGCACATAAAGTGTTGAGGTGATGAACATCTGAATTGCTGATCCTACGAAGTTGTAGCTTTTAAAATGATAAATTGACAGCATTGACCATTTTAAAAGTAAAATTGAGAAAACAAAGGCAATAAATTGTCCAAAAATTTGTTGAAAATTTTCCTTCAGCAACATTTTTTGGTTTAAAACATTGAATAATTTTACAGTCAAAATATAACTCAATGAGGTGATTCCCAAAGGAAAGCCGTTGATAGAGTCAGTAATAATTCCCAGTAAAAACAAAAACCAAACCGCAAAAACTTCTGGTCGCAAAACCGCAAAATAATAGATGATCATCACATCAAAAAGTGGCAAAAAATCGGCGACATATTCGATCTTGATATTCGACAAATTAAGCATCGCAAAGAGAATGGCGATGATTTGGAGAATAACAATATTTCTCAAACTGACAGTCATTTTGATATGAAAAATTGATTTATTAAGTTGTTGATTTACCCTGAAGGCTCCTTATTAAATCGACTTAAAAATACAATGCAACCATTCCAATCAGAATTTTTACAACAGCTTGCAAATCGCGGTTTTATCAGTCAAATTACTCACCCAAAAGAACTTGATGAATTAATGGCAAGAAAGAAAATCGCCGCCTATATTGGTTTTGATTGCACAGCAAAATCTTTGCACATTGGCAGTTTGATTCAAATTATGATTTTACAAATTTTGCAATCTTGCGGGCATCAGCCAATTGTTTTGCTGGGTGGCGGAACCACAAAAATTGGCGATCCTTCTGGAAAAGATGAGGCGCGCCAGTTTTTGAATTCGATACAAATTGCCGAAAACTTAAAAGGTATTGAAGCAACTTTAAAGAAATTTGATTTGAGTAAGACAAATCATAGCTTGCCAGCTTTCAAATTTGTTAATAATGATGATTGGCTCTCAAATTTAAAATATATCGATTTCTTGCGTGATTTTGGAAGGCATTTTTCGGTGAATAAAATGCTCACTTTCGATTCAGTAAAATTGAGGCTCGATCGCCAACAGCCCTTAAGTTTTATTGAATTCAATTATATGATTTTGCAAGGTTATGATTTTTATGAATTAAATAAACATCATCATTGCGTCTTGCAAATTGGCGGATCAGATCAATGGGGAAATATTGTTAATGGTGTTGATTTGACTAGAAGAGTTGCTGCAGCAGACAACAAAAACGCCGCAGTTTTTGGTCTAACCACCCCCCTTCTCACAACTTCTGATGGCAAAAAAATGGGCAAAACAGCCGATGGTGCGGTTTGGCTTGATTCT
>CAMDOL010000132.1 GCA_945903615.1 Rickettsia typhi
GGAGATTTTTTTATAATCCCTAAAAGTAATTTATACAAATTTTCTTTACGATAATTATACCTAAATTCACACTCTTTTAAATGCAGATAAAAAGTTCCTTTATGGATTCCTCTAAATCTAACCAATCTAACTTTGCAAAGTCCCCAAAAGTTCTCGATGCCGTTGATATGATTCTTCACTTTACCGCCAAGCTCCCGCTTTGCAAATTCATTTTTTCCATGCCGAACTCGGTAATGTTTTTTATATCCAAAATCAGCCAGACCATCGTAAGATTTCCAAGAATCAGAGAAAATTACAGAATCATTCCGAATACCAATCTGCTTGTCTATTATAGGCAGAAGCTCATTTGCAGAACAGTTTTTAACTATTTGGGTAAACACTTTGCCATTTCTTTTGAGCATTCCAAAAACTGGTATTTTACCACTCGCTCCTCTGCCTCTTTTGCCTTTGATTCTTTTGCCACCAAAATAAGATTCATCTATCTCAATCTCGCCAAATCCAAGTGGGTTTTCAGCTTCGCAGAATTCTGCAATTCTTATACGAATAGCTTTGAATATTTTGTTAATAGAATTTCTGCTAACACCAGAAATTTCTGCTACTTTCTTTGCCTCCAAATCAAGGCAAAAAAAGCGGATAATTTCTCTCAATTTGGCTTCAGAAATTCTTGAACGAATTATATACTTGTTTAACATAGACAAAATATGGCTCGATTGATGATTTTAATCAAGCTTAAGTTGTCTTGAACCTTCATCTATTTGGCGACCATCATTGATTGCTTCACTAAGGAAATAACTGGTTGGAGCTTATCTTCAAAACATAATTCAGAATTGATTAAAAATGCTTTAACTGATGCTTTATCTAAAAGAAAAAAGCCTAAAATATTGCATAGTGATCAAGGGTCAGAATATAAAAGTGATAATTTTACTAAGGTTTTAAAATCTAATAAAATTAAGCAATCAATGAGCAAAAAATCCAGCCCTTGGCAAAATGACATGCAAGAATCTTTCTATGGCAAATTTAAGCTAGAATTAGGGCACCCTAAATGTTATGAAACATTGGGAGAGTTGGCTGAAGCTGTTGCTCACCAGATTTATTATTACAACAATAATAGGATTCACAGTGCAATTAAATGTCCGCCAGTAGTTTTTTATCAGCGCTGCCAGATGGGCAATTTAAAGAGTGCAGTTTCCTAATTTGAAGAGTGCAATGCTGGAAGATTGAGTTTAAGATTTTAAAAAATGTTTGCTAGGGCAAGGATTGTGTGGTGGTGTTTTTAAGAGGTTTTTTGTTGATAAATTTGTGTCAATTAAGAAACTGAATTTGTTGATAATTAGGAAGGTATAGATTGTTTAAAAAATGGGCACCTTTCAGGATGATTTTAATAATTTAGGATCAAATCTTAATAAAAATCCTTTAACACCAATGGGCTTGAGTATTTTGTATGAGGATTATACTGGTCATAAGTTAACTTTGAAGAAAGGCGAAGAGGCGACATTTAAAGAGAAAGGTCGCGAATATGAAACACTCAATCCCAATGCAAATAATATTGGGATTGCGAATGTGATTGCAACTGATCCGAGTGATCCAGAATATAAACCAGAAAGATTGTGGCTTATCGGACAGCCTTTGAGTGCTGATCCTACATATAAAGATAAAATAGGTGGAGCACATGAAGGCTCCACATTCTCAAACACTGCAAATTATATTCCCGGTCTCAATTCGGTCTTGGCAATTCCTCACGATAAATTTGGAAATGATGGCATAGCAAGCCACAACGGACCATTACAACTCAGCATCATCCCATTTATTCCAATTGGTTATTACGCCATTATTGGCAAAAGCATCCGCAATCTCTACGAAAAACCCAAAAATAATAATTCAACAGGAGGAAAACAGTAATGATTAAGAAAGTAATAATTCTGATTAGTTTAATTTGTTTGAATGGGTGTGCTATAGCAGGTTTTGAAAAAGGTTTAAATTACGAAAAAACTCCACAATATAAATTTGAATTTGATGGAGGTACTCTATACACATCCATTAAAAATCAAAAAAATGGCAATCGTATTGCTATTATGTTTGGTGGAGGCTCTTGTGGATTTTATGGTCTAATTGGACCGCTTATCTTTCCAATTATTCCAATATGGGAAAATAGAGATTGTAAAGAAGTAAATGTTGGAACAGGAGCTTCAATAAAAAATGTTCATATGGTTTATCAAGATAGAATTTATGAACCTTCAGAGATTTCTAGTGGAGGCTACTACACCTTCCCCCTCACAATCAAATCCATCACCGACACCGCAACCTTAGTCGTTGAAAAAAAAGACGGAGAAATCTTCGAAATTCCTTTCCGCTATCAACACACATTTAGCTTTGCTTTATTTCCAGGAAGATAATTATGAAGAAATTTAAGGCTCATCCAAAAACAGCAAATAAAACATTCATTTGACTTACTTTTAAAATATGAATTAATATTGAATTTAATATTAATTAAATATCTAAAAATATAAAAACTATGTTAAACCTAAAAAACGGCATTCGCTCACTTACTGAATTCAAACAAAATTCCTCTGATATTCTAAAGTATATCAAAAAAACCCATAATCCAACTATTCTAACTATCAATGGTAAAGCAGAAGCTGTATTGTTAGATTCAACATCTTATCAAGAAATGGTAAATAAAATCTCTTTATTTGAAAGTGCTAAAAAAATTACAACATCATTAATTGAAATGGAAAACAATCAAGGAATTCCAGCCAAAAAAATGTTTCAAGATTTGCGCCAATCTTTAAAAAGCAAGTCTTTAAAATAATTAAGAATTAGCAAATTCCAGATGAAAAAATATCACATCATTTTTAACCCATCCATCTATTTAAAGATGGAAGATATTTTTACTCATATAGCTATTGAATCAAAACAAATAGCCATTCAAATCATAGACGGCATTGAAAAACAAATAATGTCACTGAAGTTAATGCCAGAAAGATTTCCAATTATTCCTGAAAAAATAAATTATAAAAATTATCAAGTTCGTCATTTTTTTTATAAAAAATCATTCCGAATCATTTATGTTATTTGCAAAAATGAGGTGCATATTTTGGATGTGAGACACTCTGCTAGAAATTATATTTTAGAAATTTAATGAATCACGAATCTAACAGCCACAATTTAAACCATCTTTCTGCAAATAATTTTGATTAGATGGTCTTTCATCTGCCCTACATCATCATAATGGTAGTATGTTTTGATAGTTTTATACTATTTTAACTTGAAAACACCTATTTAATAATATAAAAAATACATTGATTTAAACTCATTAACTCAATGTATTTTAAAAAATGAAAACAATAAAACAGACACACAGACACACAATTTTAAAAG
>CAMDOL010000133.1 GCA_945903615.1 Rickettsia typhi
GTCTTTTATCCGGGTGATGGAAGAGCATTTTATGCTGGTGTAAAAATTAAATTATAAAATGACCAAACCTGTTTATTACAATTTTTTCTGGCGCTGGCATTTCTACGCAGGATTGATTGTGACACCTGTGGTCTTAGTCATGGCAATCACTGGGGCAATTTATCTTCTGCAGCCCCAAATTGAAAGTTTGGCCTATAAAGATTTGTTATTTTTGGAAGAAAATGTTCAGGAAAAACCTGATCATGATGCAATAATTGAAGCGGCTAGAAAACATTTTGATGCGAAGCTTATAAATAGTTATCAGCCTCCCGCCACTTCAAATCAAAGCGCTCAGATTGTTTTAATCTCTCAAGACGGCAGCAAAATCACCGCTTTTATTCATCCAAGAACTCTTACTCTGCTGGGTAAGGTAGATGAGTCATGGCGCTTGATGAATATCGCCAGGAATCTCCACAAGAATCTAATGCTTGGAGATGTGGGACGGATTATTACCGAGCTTGCTGCCTGCTGGTTGATTGTGATGATTTTAACCGGTTTTTATTTGTGGTGGCCGCGCGGCAATAAAAATCGCGGAACATTAATTCCTAATACTAAAACCAAAGGCAGAAAAATATGGCGCGAGTTCCACGGCGTTTCCGGCGCGTGGGTTGGTTTTTGGTTATTATTGCTGTTGTTAAGTGGTTTGCCTTGGTCATTCGTATGGGGCGGATTACTCGGCGAGTTTTCAACACGCGCTAACGAAGGATTTCCAAAAGCAATTTTTAAGGAAAGACCAATATCCGTAAGCAGCAGCGATTTGCCGGAAGTTTCGATGAATCAAATTTTTCAAACCATTTCTAAGCAAAATATAAATCACGCTTTTAGGGTTGATTATCCCTGGTTGGAATAAGGTTCTTATGCCTTAATGCCACTTCGTCACGGCGGAGATGCCAAAAATGTTGCTTACATATTCTTTGACCGCAAAAGCGGCGAGATTCTTGACCAATATCGCTTCGATGATCTGGGAAAAGTCGGAAGATTAACTTCGCTTGGAGTATCTTTTCATGAAGGCCGGCTTTTTGGAAAAGCAAATCAGTTACTTAATTTAACAGCAGTAATTCTGCTTTTAATGCTGATGATAACCGGTTTTACAACGTGGTGGAAACGCAAGCCTTACAAATCTTTAGGAGCACCTTCCTTGCCTGATAATGTAAAATTACCAAAACAAATAATTGCCCTGGTTATATTAGTCGGATTCCTGCTTCCACTCTTTGGTGTTTCAGTATTTTTGATATGGATGGGAGAAAAGATTTTAAAACCGCCGCGATAGATTTCTTTCAAATTTCGTCTGCATGGTATTCCTTATCTCCACATAAAAAGTTCAAAACTCATCAATAGTTGGGAGCCACTCAATTTTTTCGAACTCGAAAAAATTGGGCTTGTCTTCAAATTCATCATTGAGCTTCCAGACCGATTTCTAGAGGTCTTTCGCAAGATTAATCTTTTCTTACCACTTGGTTTTCCGATCTCCATTTTAGTAGAAATTCCCTCCTTCTCTCCGCCCCCACTTGGCTAAGTGATTTTCTGGCAACCCTCTAAAACATTGAATTCATCAAAAAAGTATCGAACTTTGGCGACCGCTTGAGCGATTAGAAGTTTTGAACTTGGTTTATTTTCAACTGGTATTTAACCAACCCATTTAGGGAGTAATAAAATCAAAAGTTGGTTAGTTCGAAAAATGAATTGTTAGGCGGCTTGTATTTCGAACTAATAGAAATTTTAAAAAATCACTCTACGAATTCTTCGCATTATCAACTTCACAAAATGATTGGCCTAAGACGATTCATAACTGGAATCCTGCGGGCTGAATACCACTTTTAAAAAGCATGCTGAGGCAATAAAAAAATTAGAAGAAGCCATAAAGATGAATCAGAATTCCGTATTAAGCCTATGCTAGGATTGGCTGGATACACCAAGAGCAAAATAAAGATCATGCCAAGCGGCCATTTCTCTGACTTTTTTTGATCAAAAAACATAGCTTGCACCCGAATATCCAGGCTGCGCCAGTTTCTTCTGCGTGATTAGAACGCATCCAGCAAATCAGATTGTCTGAAATCGCAATATTTTTTGCGCCGTGATTTTCAATTATCTGATTATTATTTATTTCCTATGTTCGCATTTATCAGAAAAGCGGTGTTTTTTGCTTTGTTCCAATATTTGAAAAAACGATTAAATTCATAGCCAGACCCAATATTTACGAAGGGTTTTTCTTCAACAATTTCAACCAAAAAAACTTCTGACAACTGCTCAACAAGATTGTTGATTTGAGTATCGGTCGTGAAAGGAGTAATAATTTTTTCAGGCTTAAAAGATTTTAAAACTTCTAGTGTCTCGCCTTTGATAATTTCAATTTGAAGCTGGCAAAGAGTTTCGTAGATAAAAACTAATCTTTTGAATGAATAAGAGCGCTTCTTAAAAAATTCTTCATCCCAAATATAAATCGCTTTCGCACCTTCATTTATATTATCAAAAACTGGGTGGTTTTGGCTTAATGCTTTATCATGAATCCAAATTATTCGTTTAGTCATGAAAGCCTCCAATATTTGGAAATAAACGCTTGGTTAATTCTGCGTAGCTGGCATCTAGCTCAATATTGCTTTTAGAAGATGTATCAAAAAACTTGCCAAAATATTTATCAGCATTTTCAAGATTAAAGATGTAGGGCTTGTTGCTAAATGTGCTTGCAACCCATTGCCAAGAAAAATTATTACTCGCTTCATCGCCATCAAGAAGATGCTCTAAAAACCAATGCGCGCCTGCCTGCCATTTAATTTTCCTAAAATGAACGACATAACTAGCCAGATACATTCTGACATGATTATGAAGATAGCCAGTTTGCACAAGGTCGTTAATACAAGCGTCGATAAAGCTAGAGCCGGTTTTGGCATTTAAAATATCTTCAGGCATTATTGGTGAATAATCTTGAGCGCTGTGGCCAGTTTTATATTCTTCGACATCACTCCAAATCCACTCAGGATGTCTTTTTGCAATGCGTTGCCAAAAATCACGCCAAGCTAATTCTTGAATAAATTTTTCAATATTTTTTGCTTCTGGGTATTTTTCTAAACATCTTGTTAAAGCGCAGTTTCTAACTTCGTTTAAGCTTACAACGCCATGATGTATATAAGGAGAGAGTTTTGTAATTTTTCCGTCTGCAAAGTTTCTAGTTTTTCCATAATTAACAGGATCAATTTTTTGCATTTTATTTTTTGCTTCATCATGTCCACCAATGATTGGTGAGGCTTTGCCATTGGCCCAAGGAGCAATGATTTTTACATATTCAATCAACTCTTTTCTTGTTTGAAAATTTT
>CAMDOL010000134.1 GCA_945903615.1 Rickettsia typhi
GCACCGCCACGACCACGCAGACCAGAAGCCTTGACTTGCTCAATCAACCAAGCTTCACCACGACTCAAAAATTCTGCCGTATCTTTCCAGTCTCCTCTTTTGCGTGCAGCCTCTAAACCAGAAGATTCAAAGCCATAAAGGTTAGTAAAAATTTTATCTTTTTCGTTTAACATTTTTTTATAATTTAATTTAACAAACCCCCATCGTCGTGCTAACGCAACGACTCAATCCCCCTAAACAGGGGGATTATTTTATCTTTTTCGTTTAACATTTTTTTATAATTTAATTTCTTTAATTTGTTTTAAATAATTGATTAATCTTACTCTGCCATTCATCGCCATAAATCACCTGAAATTCAAATTCACGATTTGGAAAATCATCAAACAATTCTTGCCATTTTTTTTGAACCCCAAATTTATTGCAAAGTTTAAAAATATCTTGCTTGTATGCTGTGTCGTCATTGCCTTTTAGATGAACACCTTTTGTCTCCAAAACATAAACTTTATCATTATTTTTTCCTTTAGATGAGGCAATAAAATCGGGATAGATTTTGTTTTTTTGCCAACCTTGAATATAAAAATCTTTTTTAACTCGGTTGCGATACCACCAAAGAAGCTGTTCTTGCTCGTCTAAATAAACCGCCACTGCCTTTTCAAGCCCGTTAAAATCTTCATCTGCCACATAATCAAATAATGATTGTTGAATTGCAGAATTATCGTCGCGAACCAATTGTTTGTTGCTTTTTATCTTGATATTAGAAGGCAAAAGATGGCACTTATCTTCGCAAATTAAGAAAAAACACAGTTTTTTATCGTCCAATAATTTTTTAAAAATATCTTCTGCTAGGCGGTTTTTTATCTGGTTAAAAAATTTTTTTAATTCCTCAATAATAACAACAAAATTGCCAGCAACAACATTTTTGTCGTTTTTTTCAAGAATAAATTTTAAAGCCTCTCTTCCTAGTTCAAAGGCAATCCAAGGGTTGGGAATGATGTCGCCAAGTTGTCTTGCTAAAAATGTTTCATCAATTTTTAAATTGCCAATTTCTTTTCCTAAAGAAAAAGTTTCTCTAATTAACTTCGCTTGATCATCATCAAAATTAAAAGAAAATTCTTGATTATTATTTTTTTCATTAACATTCAAATCAATCTTCAAATCCTTGATTTTAGCTTCTTGCCAATCAATTTTGCTTAGAATATCGGCTTCAAACATTATGTCGCGATATTTACCTTCTTCTTGAATAACAAATTTTGGCAAATAAATTTTGCCGGCAAATTGTTTAAAATTTTCCCGATATTTAGCTTCCACTTCACCCTCTTTTTTTCTGCCAAATTCGTCATCACCAACAACATTTCCAACAATATCGCCCATTCCTTCATCTTCCAAGCCCTTTTTAATCTGCTCAATTAATTTAGAAGCACTGGGTTTGTGGGCAAAAATGTAGCATTCATCCAAATCTACAATTCCGGTTTTTTTAGCAAAAGGTTGTCTTAAAATTCTGCCAATTAATTGGGTTATTCCAGTTGCGGATGATGGGTTGGTTAAAATGGCTAAGCAATAAGCAAAGGAGCAATCCCAACCCTCAGCAAGTGCTTGTTTAGTGATTATGTAACGAATTTGACAAGCAGAAGAAAATAAATCAACGCCTTCAATATCGTCTTTGTTGCTACTTTTAATGGCAATTTCTTCTTCCAAAACGCCGCATTTTTTAATCAAATATTCTTTGGCATCATCTGCGTGAACAAAGCCATTTCCTTGTTGATCTTTGCCAGTTCGCTCCACTTGAATTAGGCAAATTGGGCGAATATATTTGTCATTATTTTGCCCATATTCCTTAGCTTTCTCTTCTAAATAATTGCGTTTTTCAAAACTTGCCAAAAGCACATCTTGCCAATAAACACTTGCCTTGTTGCTCAAGTGAATATCAAGTTTAATCATCTCTTCTTTATGCAAATCTCTGCCTGAAACTTCTACTAATTTATTGCTTTTTTCTGGCGGCGTTGCCGAGAGTTGTAAAATAAAACTAGGGTTAAAATTTTCAATGGTTTTTTGGGCTAAATCGGCAAAAGCTTTATGCCCTTCATCAATAATTATCAGGGGTTTGATGGTTTTAAGAGCGTTGCCCAGCGAGGTTTTTATTTGATTACCAAACAATAATCTTTGATCAAAAAAACAATCTAGATTAGGAATTTTTTTAATCATTTCACTTTGCCCTTCAAAATCATCTTCTGCGGGGAAAAAATCAGTAAATCCGCTCTTATCTTTGAAAATCTTGAGAGTTTCTTTGTTTTGGCGGTTGGCGGATGGAAGCATCAACATTAAAATAACTAAATTTTCCTGAACATCCTGCAGATTAAATGATTGAGTTTTTTCTCGAATCAAAACTTTGCCACCGCTAGCAATTTCTAAAAATTGCCGATAAGGCGAATTGCGATCTTTTAAATGGTTGATAGTTTGGCGATAAATTTGGTTGGAAGGCACAATCCAAAGCACCAAGCCATTTTGTTTTTGTAAATATTTTTTATGAATTTCGCACATAGCGTGGCAAGCAAGAATGGTTTTGCCGCCTCCCGTTGGAATTTTAAAATAAACATCAGGAAGTGGCTCACCAAGCCCGTTTCTTCTGGAATAATAATTGATTTTTCTAGTTGATTCCTCAAAGGCTCTTTTAGGAAAATCAACATAATTTGCTGAATTTGGATCTAATTTTTTAACTTCTTCAAAGAGTGTTTTAGAAGTGCTTAAAGCACCTAAATATTCCTTAAGTTTTTCTAAAACTTTCTCTTGATAATCTTTTAGTTGCATCTAACCCAAGCGATAAATTTGATAAGGAAGTTGGCAAAAATCAATTCTATTGCTCTCACAAGTTTCGTCGTCAACATATTTTGCGGGAGCAAAAACCAGCCTTTGTTTGCCATTAAATTTTGGCATATTCTTGATAAAATTCATCGTCAAGGCATTGGTTTTTAGCCATTCTAAATCAGGCTTATAGAGCATATAAAGCTCATATTTTTCGGTTTGCCCAATAAAGCTGGTTTCATAATTAATTTTGCTCAAGTCAAATTCTACGCCTGTTGCGGTATAAAAAACATATCTTGCCAATTCTTCAAATGCAGGCAGATTTTCGCCCGATAAAAGACTGTAAGTTTCAATAGCGTCGCCAAGTTCAAAATAGCTAAACTGCCCACCTAAACCATTTTTTAGATTTTCATTTTTTGCCAAAGGAACGCCATTAATCACGCGGCGAACTCGCTCGGCGGTGATTGTGCTCGCATAATCTTCTTGCTCAAT
>CAMDOL010000135.1 GCA_945903615.1 Rickettsia typhi
GGCTTTGTTGCATAACTAAAAACCAAAACTACTTGCCAAATAAACCAAAGTAATAAAGCCTTAGCCATGTATCCTTTAACACATTTAAATGATCCATGACTAAAGCAAAATACAGAATAAAAAATTGGTCTTCATATAACAAGTCATTAGTTCATAGAGGATCGATTAATTTATGGATAAGTGAGGAAGTTTGTCGTGATTGGTTTTATTGCTCCAAAGCGGATAGGAACAATAAAAAAGCCAATAAAAAAGCCAATAAAAAAGAGGGACATCCATTTACTTACAGCAATGTAGCCATTGAGTTGTGTTTAACAGTCAGATCAACTTACAAAATGCCTTTGCGGATGACCGAAGGTTTTTTACAATCAATTTTGGGAAGGTTTGATGAAGATATTGAATGTCCTGATTACTCAACAATTAGCAGGAGAGGAAAAAGGTTAAAGATTAAGTTAAAGAGGTATCAGAATTTAGGAAACATCACTGATATAGCTGTAGATTCAACTGGGCTTAAAGTATATGGCGAAGGTGAATGGAAGGTTCGGCAACATAAAGCTAGTTTTAGAAGAACTTGGAAAAAACTTCATATTGCCATGGATCCCTTATCACACGAGGTTTTGGCAACTGATTTAACCAGCAGTAAAGCTACTGATGATAAATCATTCAAAACTATGATTGATCAAATTCCTGAGGATATTGAAAGAGTTTTTGGTGATGGTGCATATGACAAAATTGATTGCTATAATGTTTGTCATAAGAAAGGAATAACCCCGATTATTCCACCCCAGAAAAAAGCATTATTACAAGATGAGATGCAAAGGCAGATAAAGCGAACGAGTAGCAGAATAGCGAGAGATAATATTATTGGTAGAATTAGAGAATTAGAATTAATCACAAGAAATAATGAAAAAGCCAGAGCAGAATGGAAAATAGAATCTGATTACCACACCAGATCAAATGTTGAAACAACGATGTTTCGTTACAAAAAAATCTTTGGAGATAAGTTATTATCCCGTAATTTTGATAATCAGAAAACTGAAAATATAATTAAAATTAATTTACTAAACAAATTCACCTCCTTTGGAATGCCAGAATCCTGGCCAATTTATGGTTAGATTTAGGAAGATGAAGGGGGTTTGGAGTTTTGATTTAGTTGTGCAACAAAGCCAAAATTTCGTGAGAAAAAGAGCAAAAATAGGGCGAAATATGGGGTTAAAAAAGATTTATGATGGGTTCTTAGGTTCTGCCGCCGCATCTTTTTCTGGTAATGGTTTTAAATCAATCAATATTTTGACTTTGGCTTTTTTAGTAATTTTAGAAAAAACTGATTCAACAATTTCTTGCTTCAAATTATCTTCAATAGTTGTTTTGAGTGATTCAAAAGCTGGCAACTCAACATTTCTAATATCTTCAACTCTGACAATATGCCAACCAAATTTAGTTTTAATTGGGTCAGAAGTTTGACCTTTCTTTAAGATCACAATTGCCTTAGCAAAATCTTCATCCAAATTATCCAGAATCACATAACCCAAATCTCCACCAAGTTCTGCTTTGGCTTCATCTTTAGAATATTCTTTAGCTAATTTTTCAAAAGAAGAATTTTTCTTTTTGAGTAGTTCAATAATTTTTTTTGCCTCATCTTCGCTAGCAACCAAAATATGTTTTAAATGCTCTTCTTTTTTACCAGAAAGTTCACTGGAAAGTTCACTATATTTATCTTTTACTCTTTGATCAGTAACTTTGCCTGCCACGATGGATTCAAGATAAGCTTGGCGCAAAGTGGTATTTTTATAATCTTCAATTTGCTTTTTTAGATCTTTATTTTTAGCAACTGGAGATTTTGCCACAATTTTATCGAGCTCTTTTTGTAAATAAATATCTTGCACCAAAGCTTCAATAACTTGGGGCAAAAAATTATTAATAACAATTTTCTGATTTTGCAGATGTCCTTGGCTTTGGAACATTTTATTTAATTTATCTTCTAATTCTGATTGATAAATTTTTTCGCCATTAACTGTGGCAACAACTTTATTGTTGTTTTGATTAGAGAAAATCAAGAATGCTGCAATTGAAGCACCAAGGACAACGGTGAATATTGAAAGGGTGATAATTAGTCTAGTTTTTTTCTTCATATTTTTGTATTAATTTTTTACAGACCACCCAAAATAAAAGTTGGGTAGGATTGATATTTATCACAAATCTTTTGCATCAAATCAGCATCAGGAAACTGACCATATTTGACTTTTAAATCATTAGCTAAAATTCCACCAGCAATTAATGCGCTATCAATTTGATTTTTATTGGCTCCCAAAATGTCAGTTTCAATTCCATCGCCAACCGCCAGGATTCTAGTTTTGTCGCGGATAGAAAACAACTGAAAAACTTGCTCATAAACTAAATTATATGGCTTACCAAAATACGCAACTTTGCCACCGAGTTTTTGATATTCTAAAGCCAAAACTCCAGCACAGAGCAACTCTTCCCCGCTTTGTTTGATAACAACCAAATCGGGATTTACGCAAATCATAGTTAAATTATTTTGAGCAGCAGCTCGCAATTGTGGCAATTTTTCGTCGATATTATAATTTCCATCTTCAAAACCAGTTATCACTGCAAAATCAGCCAAACTTGCATCTGCGGCTTCTTCATAGCCCAAACCGTTTAACAAATCGGCATCTTTTTGTGGGCCAATATAATAATAGCGATAGACATTATTGTTTGGTGATCCAATCAATTCTTTGCCGCGATTGGACTGCAAATATAGATAAGTTGCTTCTCCAGAAGTGATTATAAAATCGTAAAGATCTTCACCAATTCCAAGGTGGCTCAATAATTCCGCAACTTTGGCAGAGCGTCTTGGCGCGTTGGAAAGAAAGCAGACTTTTTTATTTAATTTGCGTAAATGTTTCAGGCTGTCCAAAACTCCTGGATAAGTTTTGGCTCCATCATGAATCACGCCCCATAAATCAAGGACAAAATAGTCGTATTTATCAGCAATTGCGGCAATATTTTTGTGAAAAATCATTTTATATATCAAATTTGACTCAAAATACCAAATCCTAATTTTATCAGATTTGGTACGGGGATCCCCACTTTCGTGGGGCGGAGCTGGTGCTCCGTAAAAAATAATTCTTGGTATGAGATCCCCACTTTCGTGGGGCACAGCTGGTGCTCCGTAAAAAATAACGGGTTGTTTGATTAATGGGTTGATGCTTAATTCATTATCGGT
>CAMDOL010000136.1 GCA_945903615.1 Rickettsia typhi
ATCAAACATCGGGAGGTCAGAGTGCTGCTTGGCATAATTCTGGAGTTGCTACCGACGGAACCCAAATGGTTTTTGCGTTAAGGGGTGCGTGGACTTCGTGGGAGTATGCTAACACTGAAAATAATTTGAAGGCTTTGCCAGAATGTAAAATATGCGCTAAAAAATCAGGCGTAGCTAATTGCATCTGTGCCCCAGGGCAAAATCCGGTGCCAGAGAAAGATAGTTCAGTAAATTCTTCGAGCGGCGTTGATTGTTCTGATTTGAGTCAGCAGGCAGAACAAAAGAATTGTTCCTGCACCACGCAGCAAGGAAACATAAGTGATTCTGGGGTTTATTTTATTGCAACCAACTATCAAAATAAAGATGGATCTCTCAAAATCTCAGATGATCAGGAGACTTGCAGGTATAATAGGGGTTTTGGTCTTTATATTGGTTTGTTTGGCAAGGACGGCAATACTATGCCAATCAGAGTTTACCAAATGTATTCAACTCAGGAAGTCTGTGATATTAACAAAAATGCTGCAGGAAAATGTGTTGATGACGCTGGAAACGACCAAACTAAGTATCTCTATAAAAGCCCAAATGGTTTGCCTTTTGTCAAAGATGATAAATCTGGAAACAACGGTTCTGACACCAATCTAAATGACAATGAATACCATGAAGCTGGAGAGGTTGTAAAATTTATTATTGATGATCGCTATTACTCTGATAATTACGGTGGCTATGATGTAAATTTTATGAGTGGGTTTTTAAGGCAAGATGAGAGTGGTTTGCTTGAGTATATCGTTGGAACTGTTGAAGATGCCATATTGGGAAAAGTTTCAGCAAATGGCTCAAAGAGAAATGGTGGTGCATTAGAGTTTATGTATAACTCAATTGTTAGAGATTCGGTTTTTATAGCTATTTTGCGGGTTTGTTTGGTAATGTATATCACACTTTTTGGCATTTCAGTTCTATCAGGAACGCTGCAAATCTCTAAAAAAGAGATGGTGCTCAGAATAACTCAGCTGGGGCTAATAATATTTTTCACTACTGAGACTAGCTGGTATTTTTATAATCAGATAGTGGTCGGATTTTTCAAAGATGGGATGGATGCGATTATCTCTATTTTTATGACGGCTTCGGACAAAACAGTTGATACATCAACTCTAATTGTTACATCCCAACTTGATCGCGCCCATTCCTTGAGCTATGCGACTCGCTTTTCATACGCAGACATTGTTATTAAAAAGCTACTTTCATCTGCTACTGCTAAAAAAACATTAAGTTTGGTTTTCGGTGAATGGTTTGGCATTCCTTACGCTATAGCAATTTATGCTCTGATTTTTGCCTTTATCTATGTAATGATGACCGCTGCCCTTGCTTATATTCAAATATTATTGGGATTAATTTTTGTTTTATGTTTAGGGCCGATATTTATGGTAACATTATTATTTGGTGCTACTAAATCTATTTTTAAAAGATGGATTGCCTATATGGCTTCACAGTCGTTACAAATTATCTGTCTTTTTTTAGTCACCTATCTCTTCATCGTTTTGATTGATAAAGATTTTGGTGAGTTACTTTCATATCGAGCTTGTACTGTCAATATCAATTTTGGTTTATTCAATATCAATTTTTTAATAAGCGAAGCAAATCGTGATTTATTCACATGGTTAGCGATGTTTATAAAGATTGGCGCTTTATTGTTCTTGTTAAAAATGATCATGGAAAAAATCCCTGGCTTTGCTGGGCATATGGTTTCAGTTGGTGGTCAGGCGGCGGATACTAGCCCTACCTTCTCTTCTGATACCAATAACTCCGCCTTTGGTTTGGCTAGTGATTTGCTGGGCAAGGCAGCTGGCGCTGCTAAATATGCTTGGGATAAAAAATCAAATGTTATTTCTGCTGGCAAAAATGTGGCTGGCATTATTGGTCGAGGAACGGGAATTGGCGGTGCTATTGACAAAATGCGTGAGGCGATACCATTTAGAGGTCCAACTCGTCTATGGGAAGATCGCAATATTGATAAGCTAATTGAAAACCAAAAAGGTAATAGTGATGCGGCTATAAGAAAAGCAGTAATTGCTCAAACTAGAAAAGATGGAATTAGCGATGAAGCGGTTCTAAAAAGATTCCATCAAAAACTAGTTATTGATCCTCTCAAAAAAGCCGTTGTAAGCGCAATTGAAGAAATTAAAAAAGAAACAAAAGATCAGGTTCCGCTCGGTCGCGAAGCAATGACAAGTGCGGTGAAAGCAAAAATAGAAAAATGGGCAACAACTAATTCTCTTGATCCATCAAAATTTACCGACCTATTATATAAAGGTGACTTTAAATCTTTAATCAGAGAGGAAGGAGCTTTATCATCTTCTGATGCCGCCAAATTCTTTGCTGGCAATAATGAGGCTAAAGATAGATATTTGCAACATCTGCAAGATGAACAAGTTGCCAGAAGATTGAAAATTGAGAAATCTAGTAGTAGGTGGCATAAAGGTTTGCCTAATGGTATAGCAAGGGGTGCTAGAAGTTTACAAGGCAAGGCTGCCTACAATCCAGCAGATACAAGGAAAGCTTTCTTAGCTAAAGTTGGTTATGAAGAAGCAGAAAAAGCCCGCAAATCAACTGGAATCTGGGGAGATGCTGACAGCGCTATGCAAAAATCACTCAATCAAAGTGCCTTAAATCGCGTCATTAATACAGACAGATTCTCTAAAAATGCAAAATTGGCTCAAAAAGAGGCACTTAAAAAATATTTTGAAAATGGGGCTGGTATAAAAAAAGATCTAGATGCTGTTGATAAGAAGCATACAGAAAGAATGAACAGCGCCAATGAACAATATAAAAAAGATCAAACCTTGCTTAGTAAGCAATCTGCTGAGAAAAATTTAGCAGATGCCAAAGCCAGAAGTGAGTATCAAAAACAAGAAGATATAGAAAAAGTTGATAAAAAAGTTGGGGCGTTAAAAAGAACCGCGGAAGAGCTAATAAAATATGAAAACTTTCAGAGTCAAGAAGAACTAAAAAAAGGTAAGATAGATCAAAAATCATTGGGTGATCTAAAAAAAGAGAACGATGAATTGCAAGAAATGATTAAGGGAGCTGACTTGAAAGAAATTATTGTTAAAAAAGAAGAAGCACAAACAAAAGCCAAAGCAGACGAAGAAGCCAAAGAAAAAGTAGAAAAAGAC
>CAMDOL010000137.1 GCA_945903615.1 Rickettsia typhi
TTTGATAATCAGAAAACTGAAAATATAATTAAAATTAATTTACTAAACAAATTCACCTCCTTTGGAATGCCAGAATCCTGGCCAATTTATGGTTAGATTTGGGAAGATGAAGGGGGTTTGGAGTTTTGATTTAGTTGTGCAACAAAGCCAAAATTTTTTTAAAATATTCCCGATATTCCAAAAAAATTTAAGAAAAAATCACTAAAAATATGCCAAAATCTAGGGCAAAATCTAGGGCAAAATTAATTAGCTAACAGTGTCTAGGCTTATTTAGATTGGCTGCATTAGGGTGGAGACTAAATGTGAATTGGTCTTTTATCAACCGCCAAAGCCGCCTCTTTAATGGCTTCGTTGTAGGTTGGGTGGGCGTGACAAGTTCTGGCGATGTCTTCAGCACTACCGCCAAATTCCATCGCTACAACAATTTCGTGAATCATATTTCCAGCTTCTCTGCCAATTATATGAGCGCCCAAAATGCGATCAGTTTTTGCGCAGGATAAAATTTTGACAAAACCTTGATCATCTCCTGTGGCTCTGGCTCTGGAGTTTGCCATCATCGGAAATTTTCCAACATTATAAGCAACGCTTAAAGCTTTTAATTCTTCTTCAGTTTTTCCCACGGATGCAACTTCTGGATAAGTATAAATTACGTTTGGAATGCAATCATAATTGATGTGTCCAACTCCGCCCGCAATTATCTCTGCAACTGCCACGCCTTCATCTTCAGCTTTGTGCGCCAACATTGGGCCAGTTGTGCAATCGCCAATCACATAAATATTATCCACATTAGTTTTGAGGTGATGATTTTCAATAAATCCTCTTGCATTGGTTTTTATACCAACATTTTCAAGCCCAAGATTGCTGGTGTTTGGCTTTCTGCCAATTGCAACCAAAACCACATCAGCAGTTAGAGTCTCTATCGCCCCGCCGTTTGAAGGTTCAATTTCAATTGCAACTCCTAGGTTCCCCATATTTAGGGGGAGCGAGTTTCCTTTGGGAAGCGATGGGGGTGCATTTTTTACTTTTTTAACAGAGATAACTTTGGTAGAAAGGCGGAATTTAAAGCCCTGCTTTTCTAAAATTCTTTGAAATTGTTTAGAAACCTCATTATCCATTGCTGGGGTGATTTTGTCTAAATATTCAACCACCTCAATCTCCGCCCCAAATCTGCCCCAAACAGATGCCATCTCAAGCCCAATCACGCCAGCGCCAATCACTATCATTTTTTTAGGAGTCTCCGTTAAATCTAACGCTCCAGTTGAAGAGACAATGATTTTTTCATCAATCTCAACGCCAGGAAGTCCTGCAACTTCTGACCCGGTAGCAATGATAAAGTTTTTTGCCTCAATAATTTCTTTAGTTATATTTCCTTGTCCATCATCTTTTAAAACCTCAATTTGATTTTTATTCAAAAACTTGCCAAAACCATTGATATGAGCAACTTTATTTTTCTTGAAAAGCCCAGCAATGCCGCTGGTCAAGCCTTCAACGATTTTGTTTTTATTAGCAATCAGCTTAGAAACATCAATTTTTGGAGCAGAAACTTCAATGCCCAAATCTGCAAAATGAGTTGCATCGTGAAATTTGTGAGAGACCTCAAGAAGCGCTTTAGATGGAATGCAACCAACATTGAGGCAAGTTCCGCCCAGAGTTTTGCGTGATTCCACACAAGCCACTTTTAAGCCAAGTTGAGCAGCTCTGATTGCGGCAACATAGCCACCCGGCCCGCCACCAATGATTACAAGGTCAAATTCAGTTTTGGTAAAAGATTGATTAGTCATTTTGAAATTTAAATTAAAGTTAGAAAGTTAAAAAATAAAATTGATATTAAATTATCCAACATACAAAACTGCTATTCCTTCTTATTTAAGGAACCTCTAAACAACTAAAACAATGTTTTAGAAAAATTGATCTTTCTGGTCTTTTTTGGCATAAATTCCATTATTTTTGGTGAAATGTGGAAATATTCCACCAAAAAGTAATGAAATTTCTACTCAAAAAATCCACATCGCTATCTTCTCTTTCTTCTCCTCGTGCAACTGATCCAAAAACGCGAATGTTTGAAACGCTGTATTTGCTTGCGATTGCGTAGATTTCTTCGCGTTTTGATCTTAATTGTTCAAGAAGTTTTGGCATAATTATTTTAAAAATTAAGAAGCGTAAATTAGGAGCAAAAAAATTCAAAAAACTCTAAAATCCCAAGGCAGAAGTAGAATTTTTATCCAAATCTTCCAGTAATGTAATCGCTGGTTTTTTCATTCTTTGGGCTGGTAAAAATTACATTAGTTTCGTCATATTCAACCACTTTTCCCATATTAAAAAATGCGGTCATATCTGAAACGCGGGCTGCTTGCTGCATTGAGTGGGTGACGATAATAATGGTAAAATTTTCTTTCAGCTCATCAATCAACTCTTCAATTTTTGCAGTGGCAATTGGATCCAAAGCGGAGCAGGGTTCGTCCATCAAAATTACCTCTGGTTTTACTGCGATGGTTCTGGCAATGCAAAGCCTTTGTTGTTGGCCACCAGAAAGACCAGAAGCCTGATCATTCAAGCGATCTTTAACCTCATTCCACAAACCAGCTTTTTGCAAACTAGTTTCCACAATTTCATCGAGCTGGCTTTTATTGTCAAAAAGCCCGTGAATTCTGGGGCCATAAGCGACATTTTCATAAATGCTTTTTAGAAATGGATTAGGCTTTTGAAACACCATTCCAACTCGCGAGCGCAAGAAAACCACATCTAAATTTTTGTCATAAATATCCCTGCCATCAATTTTAATTTCGCCAGTGATCTTGCAAGATAAGATGGTGTCGTTCATTCGATTCAAACAACGCAAGAAGGAGGATTTTCCGCACCCAGAAGGGCCAATGAGAGCAGTTGTGCTATTGGGTTTGAAGTTTAAATTGATGTCAAATAAAGCCTGCTTTTTCCCGTAGGATAGGTTGACATTCTGAGCAGAAATTTTAATGTTTTCCATCAATTTCAAGGTTTGATTGCAAAAATGAACAATCTAACTTTATTTTTTAAAAGTTCAATTCAAAATGAAAATTGGTATTAGACACTGTTAGCTAATTAATTTTACGGATTGTTTGACTAATGGGTTGATAATATAAAATAAAACTTGGCAAAACTC
>CAMDOL010000138.1 GCA_945903615.1 Rickettsia typhi
TTACTGCCCAGTTAACTTTTTCTGCTTTTAATTACCGTCGGTTTTAACCGACGGATAGAAGAGCTAACTAAACAAGGGCTTTAGCCCAATACTTCTGATGTCGGGCTAAAGCCCAGTTTTTTTTAACCTCTTAACCGTCGGTTAAAACCGACGGCAATTAAAGACAACAAATTATATCGAAAAAATTTCTGATACCTGTTGAACCATTTGTTGATAAGGGTTTTAAGAGTTTTAGTGTTTGGCTAAGCGGACAGAAGTGCATTTAAGCTTCGTCTTTTTGGTAAAAATTTGCTTGAAGAATTTAGATGCAGAGCCTACTGCCTCTTGCATTCTTCGTCGCAATTTTTCCTCAAAAATACTTTGCTTAAATAATGAATTTGAGATTGGAAATGGTATAGCAGTGTCTACACAAAATCGCCAAATAAAATTTTTCTGGTAAACAAATTTGCGTAAGCCCTAGGATATTAACTCGTTAATAGACAAAGGAAGGTTGATAGATAAACTTTGAAACCTGCTTAGAACCATCATAAATCTTTTTTAACTCCATATTTCGCCCTATTTTTGCTCTTTTTCTCACGAAATTTTTTAAAATATTCTCGATATTCCAAAAAATTTTGTGAGAAAATCGCTAAAAATATGCCAAAATCTGTGATTAAAAAAGATTTATGATAGGTTCTTAGAAAATAATTTAGTGTAATTTTTTTCTTTTCTAGTTTTCCAATAACCGCGATGGTAAGCGTCAGATGCCAGAAGTGGCATAACCGATCCAGCTTCAGCAAAAACCATTTGTTCGTAAGTTGTGTCAACTTTCCCCCAAGAGCAAGCCTCTTTCAAAGTTGAAGAAGAGCAGGCGCCATCGCGAACATCTGCAACTGTAATTTGTACTGCATATTTATGCATCTCAGCATCAATACCCAAAATCTCAGCGCACACAACGGTATCTTGCACGAAGTTTTTTGGGACGCCGCCACCAATCATCAATAAGCCTGTAGTTCCAGCTTTGATTTTAATGTCAGTTAATTCTCTAAAATCAGCAACTGAGTCAATAGTTAAATGTTTTTTTGGATTTTTAACTTGATGCAAAACTAAGCCAAAACCAGCGGAAGAATCAGTGAAAGCTGGACAAAAAATTGGAACATTTTTATCGTAGCAAGTTTCAATTAAAGAATTTTTTTTCTTAGAATTTTTCTTCAAAAATTTTCCCATTTCCCAAATGAATTCGCGAGACGAATAAGGTCGAGCTTCTAGTGAGTTAGCGATTTTGAAGATAGTTCCATCGCAATGCTGCAATTCTTTTTCGTCGATATAAGTATCATAAATTCTGTCGATATAATTTTTGCGTAAAAATTTATCATCAATGAATTGTGAACCTTGATAATGTTTAAAGCCAAGAGCTTCAAAAAAGTCCATATCCACAATTGATGCACCAGTTGAAACAATGGCGTCGACCATATTATTTTTGACCAGTTCGGTATATAAATTCATACAACCACCAGCCGAAGTAGAGCCGGCGAGGGTTAGAATGATTGAGCATTTTTTGTCTTTTAACATCATATTAAAAATCTCAGTCGCTTTTGCTAAGTCGCGAGAAGTGAAAGACATTTTATCAAAGGCATCAATAATTTTGCGCGCATCAAAAGATTTGATATCAATATGTTTAACTTCTTTAGACAGTAATTCTTTTTTAGTAACCATTGTTTTAGTTGTTATTTATTAGTTATTAGTCATTAGCTATTAGTCGTTAGTCAAACCAAAATCGGAATAGCTAACGACTAATAACTGTAATTTATATTAATTCTAATTGTTTTTCTTCTTCGATTTCTTCCCCATACATTGAAACCAAAGGTGCATCACCAACTTCAATTTGAAGGATATCATCAAAGCCGTTGAATTTGGTTCGAATACTTTGTGAATAGGCACCAAGACCACCAATTTCGATATAATCGCCTTCGCGGATATTATCAGGCAAATAGAAAGGACCTTTCATCACATCCAAGCTATCGCAAGTTGGTCCATAAAAACCAAAGGCAATCAAATTGGAGGAGAGGTCGGTTTTGCTATTGATGCGGATGGTTTTGGTTGGATAAATAAAGCCAGGATATCCAGCATCAAACAAGCCGCCATAGGTTCCATCATTAATATAAAGCATTTGGTTTTTGCGAGCCTCAACTCTTACAACCAGAGAGCCAGATTCAGCAACTAAAGCTCGACCAGGTTCGCACCATAATTCGCAAGTATTTCCTAAACCTAAAGATTTTACAGCGTCGTTAATTTCATCGATATAGCTTCTAAGTGATGGAGGAGTTAGGCCCGGGTAAGAAGAAGGAAAGCCGCCACCAACATCAAGAACATCTAATTTAACTTTAGCTTGCTCGATAATTTCCTTAACAATGGTAATTGCATTTCTATATTCAGATGGTTCCATACATTGTGAACCAACATGAAAACAAACCCCCAAAGTTTTAGCAACGGTGCGCACTTTTCTCATTAAGCCAACCGATTCGCTTGGTAAAATTCCAAATTTTCCAGAAAGATCAATTGCGGCGTGAGAGTTGGGAATTGATAAGCGAATGTGCAAAGACAAATCGCTAGCATTTTTAGTGATATGTAGAATTTTTTCTAGCTCATCAAAAGAGTCGAGTGAAAAATCTCTAATGCCATAATTAAAGTAAGCTTCATAAATTGATTCGCGACTTTTGATCGGATGCATAAAATACATTTTTGCACCTGTTGTTTCTTGGGGAAATAATCTGGCGATTAATTTAATTTCATTTAATGAAGCAACATCAAAATGTTTTACCCCAGCATTGTGAAGATGGGTAAGTGCTGACGAGTCAGGATTGCTTTTAACTGAATATAAAACTTTTCCAGAAAAATTATCCAAAAACCAGCAAGCAGCTTTTTTCAAGCTGTTAGGCTTTAAAATGTTAACTGGAATTGCGGGCTTAATCTTGACGATCTCGGATTCTATATATCCGTATTGATCTTGTGGCTTATGAGAAGAATTTTTTCTTCTATTAGCATTGGGGAAATTCAAATAACAAATATTTGACTTTAGGGCACCATCATATTCCATTTCTTGCGATATTCTCCAAAAAACATAAGT
>CAMDOL010000139.1 GCA_945903615.1 Rickettsia typhi
ATATTTTTCTCCAAAAGTAGAAATTTTTTGGTATAAATATTGATTAGCCGCAACGCCGCCAGCTATAACCAAATTATCAATTTTTATTTCTAGCTTTGCAATTGAATCTAAGGAATTTTTTAACCTATCAATCAAAATCTCACCAACAATTTTTTGAAACGAAGCACAAATATCAACAACTTGGCTTTGGCTTAATTTATTGGCAGAAGAGAAGTGGTCATATTCTGATTCGGTTAGTTTTTCAATCAATCTGCGCACGGCAGTTTTCAAACCAGAAAAAGAAAAATTACAATTATGCTCTTTGATTCCAACTAGCGGTTTAGAAAATTGATATTTATTTTCGTCACCAATTTTTGCTAACTCTTCAATTTTTGGCCCACCGGGATATTCAAGCCCAAGCATTTGTGCAACCTTATCAAAAGCCTCACCAAGTGCATCATCAATAGTTTCGCCAAGTTTTTTATAATGACCAACGCCAAGCGCTAATAATATTTGGCAGTGCCCACCAGAAACTAAAAGTAATAAATAAGGAAATGAAATTTGATTAGTAAGACGAATTGTTAATGCGTGAGCTTCTAAATGATTTACCGCTAAAAATGGTTTTTTATAAACTGAAGCAATGGTTTTTGCCATTGTTAGACCAACAATTACGCCACCGATCAATCCGGGGCCAGCAGTGACGGCAATAGCGTCTAAATCTTGAAATTGTAAATTAGAATCATAAAGAGATTTTTTAATGAGACTATCCAAAACATCAGCGTGACTTCGGGCGGCAAGCTCAGGAACTACGCCACCAAATTCTCTATGAAGATCAATTTGAGAGATAATTAAATTACTAATAATATTTTTTTGATCATCAACAATGGCGACCGCAGTTTCGTCGCAACTAGTTTCGATGCCCAAGACCAACATATCTGATTGATAATTAATTGTTGTTGGCCAATTATTTTTTCTGGCCAACGGTTAGAGATTTTAATAAAATAGGCTTTAGAGGTGTCCTTTAGCAAGGCATTTATTATGTCGGGCTAAAGCCTGTTAATTGAAGGTAATTGAGAAACTTATCTATGATTCGATTTTATCAAAATCTTTTACGGAGATTTTTTTGATTTCAATGGCGGATTTTTCTAGGATAAAATCAATTGCTTTTTCTTCCAAAATTTGTCCTCGCAAACTTTGAATTGCGTCAGGATTTTTTTGGTAATACTGCACAACCATTTTTTCTTGACCAGGAAATTGGCTGGCTTTTTTATTTACTTCCTCAATCAAGTCGTTGTTGGTTACGGTGAGTTTATTTTTTTCACTAAGATCTGATAAAATAATTCCATTTCTAATCATTCTTTCAGCAAATTTTCTTTTTTCTTCTTTAGCTTTTTCTTGCTCTTTGTCGTTTTTAAATTTGTCTGGATTTTCTTTTAATTCTTCCTCAACTTCAGCCCAAACATTTTTGAATTGTTCCTCAACCAAACCTTCTGGCAAATCAAAATCATATTTTTTATTCAAAAAATCGAACAAATCTTTTTTAAAAAAGTTTCTCGAAGCGGCTTTATAATTGCCCTCAACTTGCTGTTTGGCAATTTCTTCTAATTTAGCTAAATTTTCTAAACCAAAATTAGTTTTAACAAATTCATCATTTAATTCTGGATCTTTTCCAGTTAAAATTTCATTGATTTTAACCTCAAATTCAGCAGCTTTGCCAGCAAATTTGGCGTTGTGATATTCTTTAGGAAATTTAACTTTAACGCGAACTTCGTCACCAGCTTTTTTGCCAACTAGCTGCTCTTCAAAATTGTCAATAAAACTTTTGCTACCAAGCTCTAACTGATGCCCTTTGGCAGAACCGCCCTCAAAAATCTCTTTGTCAATTTTGCCAACATAATCAATGTTTACTGCATCACCAGTTCTAGCTTTATAGCCTTCATTTTGCCCATCATTTTTACTTTCCCATTTGCGGTGATATTTAGTGATTTTGGCGATAAATTCAGCAATTTCTGCTTTCCCAATTTCTGCTTCTTTTTTGACAATTTTAATTTTATTTAATTCAATTTCAGGAACACTCGGAAAAATTTCCATAGTTACGGAATATTCAAAATCTTTTTTTGGTTCAAAAGTTTTAACTTCAACTTTTGGTGACAAAGCGAGCTTTAAATTATTGTCGTTAATAATTTTTTTAGAAGTCTCATTAATAATTTTTTCTGATTCTTCAGCCATGATTGAAGATTCATATTTTTGTTTGATAATATTGGCTGGAACCTGTCCTTTTCTGAATCCGTCTAATTTATAATTTTTGCGAACATCTTCAACGATGTGATTAATTCTTGATTCAATCAGAGAATATGGAACAACAATTTGATAAGTTTTTTTCAACTTTTTATCCAAGGTGTTTTTAATTTGTACTTCTGACATTTGTTTTTTGATTGAAAATTTTTGATAAGAATTCTGGTGCGGATGGAGGGACTTGAACCCCCATGCCGTGAGGCGCTAGATCCTAAGTCTAGTGCGTCTGCCAATTTCGCCACATCCGCTGATTCGAGCCGAGCAATCTATATTAGAAGTTTTAATAAATCAATTAACTTATTTTAAAACTCTTGACTTATAACTTGAGCAATTATGTAATCTCTATTTTTGAGTTCTTTATTCTAAATTAATTGTTGGTCGAATGTTAATTCGCCCTTGTTTTATGTGTCTTAAATAATCATTTTTAAATCCTATGAAAAAACAAAATAGTATAAGAAAGATGGGCTTCTCGCTCATTGAACTTTCAATCGTAATTTTGGTTATTGGTATATTAGTTGCTGGCATTACTAAAGGCGGCGCTATTATGACTAAAGCTAGAATTGGGTCAGCAAAAGCTTTAACTTCTAGCTCTCCAGTTGCAATTATTCCAGATTTAGTCGCTTGGTATGAGCCAGTTTTGGAAAGCAGTTTTAATGCTGCCCAAGCTGTTGATGGAACTTTATTGGCTGTCTCAAATGGTGCGGCTTGGTTCGACAATTCTCCATATAAAGCTAATAATGTTACCGCAGTTGCTGGTACTGGCATTACTTATAAGGAATCTAGCAT